>JAGRMV010000133.1 GCA_020441045.1 Deltaproteobacteria bacterium
GCAAGCAAAAGCTTATGCAGGTCTATCAAAAGTGTCACCCAAGGAAATAACATTGGATTTACAAACGGTACCTAAAATCAATACGAATGCTTCACTCACCGGTGTAACACTTACTCCAGAAGATGCATTTGTGCTTTCGAGAGTCAATGGAGTGAGTTCGATTGCTGAGATTCAAAAAATCGTTGGCTTTGACAAAGCAAGAATTCTGCAGGTTTTTCAGAAATTGGTCGACCATAAATTGGTGATTTTGGCAGAACAAGTTGCTGTTGAAGAAGTTGTCAAGACCGATAAAAAAATAACCAATATGGTACAAAAACGTATACGACAAATGTTTGAACTGGTTGAACGTGGTGACCATTATACAATCCTAGGTGTAGCAAAAGGATCATCAGCAGAAGTCATCGAAAAGGCTTATTTTAAGCTTTCCAAAGAATTTCACCCGGATCGATTTTTTAAAGAACCTTTGGGCCCGTTTAAAAAAATGCTTGAAGAGGTGTTCAATGGAATTCAAGAATCCTACCAAGTCTTGTCTGATCCAGATTTAAAAAAACAATATTTTCAGCAGCAGCGTCAAAGAAAAATTGCTCCTGAACCAGTGAAAAAGCCAATAGATAACTCTCCACTTGCAAGACGCCTAAAAAATGTCGAGTATGATCTAAGCTCTGCAAGTTCACAATATGAAATGGGACAGAAAGAGGAAGAAAAAGGCAATTTGAAAGCAGCTTTGAATTTTTACAAAATGGCTGCAATGTTTGACGGCAAAAACCAAGTGTATAAGCAAGCGTATATTCGCGTCAAAGATGCGCTTAAAGACCCATTAAAAGCTTTATAATGGGACGGATAAAATTCATCCTTCATTGTCAAGCCGGGGTAGGTGTGCTACCTTTTTCTCTGATTCTTTTATTAAACACCTTTTCAATAGATAGAATTAAGAGGAATAATTGTGGGCAAAGTTATTGGTATTGACCTTGGTACAACCAACTCGTGTGTGGCATTTACGGAAGGTCGACACACCAACATTATTTTGAATAAAAATGGCTACCCTACAACGGCTTCTGTAGTGGCCATTTTGGAAAACGGTAAGGTTGTTGTTGGGCAAGTCGCAAAAAGGCAAGCGATTGCAAATCCAGAAAATACGATTATTTCTGCAAAGCGTTTGATAGGGCGCAGGATTGGTTCCAAAGAAGTCGAGCATGCAAAGGCATTGTACACTTATAAAATCGTAGAAGGTCCACATGATGATGTTCGTATTCGCGCGCAAAAAAGAGAATTCTCTTTGCCAGAAATTTCCTCCTATATTCTGTTGGAGTTAAAAAGAGTAGCGGAAGATTATTTTTCTGAACCTGTCACCGATGCTGTGATCACAGTGCCAGCACATTTTAACGATGCGCAACGTCAGGCCACCAAAGATGCAGGTAAAATTGCTGGACTTAATGTGTTACGTATTATCAATGAACCTACAGCTGCGGCGATTGCTTATGGATTTAGCAAAAAGAAAGATCAGACTGTTGTTGTTTATGATCTTGGTGGTGGTACTTTTGATATCTCAATTTTGGAAATACACGATGGCGTGTTTAAGGTTATCGCAACCGGTGGCGACACTTTTTTAGGTGGAGATGATTTTGATGGAGAGTTGATCGATTATGTTGCCGGACGATTTATTGAATTACATGATGTAGATTTACGAAAAGATAAAATCGCTCTGCAAAGACTAAAAGATGGCTGTGAAAGGGCGAAATGTGACTTATCTACTTTTCGAGAGGTGGAAATCAATTTGCCATTTATTGCCACCAAAAATGAAGAGCCGCTGCACTTGAATGTAACTATAGATCGAAAGCTACTTGAAAAACTATGCAAGAAACTAGTTGATCGTACATTGAAAATTTGTGAGGCTGTCATGCAAGAGGCAAAACTTACAAAGGATAGCCTGACCGATATACTATTAGTGGGTGGGCAAACTAGAATGCCCTTTCTTGCTGATCAAGTTTCAAATTTCTTTGGAAGGTCTGCTTCGAAGCAAATTAACCCAGATGAAGCGGTTGCTGTAGGCGCGTCTATCCAAGGCAATGCACTGACAGCCGATACAGAAGTAGAAATGTTGCTCTTGGATGTAACGCCACTACCTTTAGGCATTCGTTCTGCAGGTGGTACCTTTACACAATTGATCGATGCCAATACAACGGTACCTGTTTTAAAGAAAAAAACTTTTACGACAGTTGTCAATAACCAACCTTCAGTCAGAGTGCAAGTGTATCAGGGATTTAGCCCTATTGCAGAGGAGAATGAACTGCTTGGTGAGTTTGTATTGGAGGGGATTCGAAAGGCATCAGCAGGTGAACCTGAAATTGAAGTGACATTTCATATTGATGCCAACGGTATTGTACAAGTATCAGCAAGAGATTTAGATACCAAAAAAGAGCAATCGATACGTGTGACAATGTCGAGCGGACTGACCGAAAATGAGATTGATGAAATTGCCCAGCAAGCACAATCAGCTGAAATGGTGCTCAGAGATGAAGAAGAGTCTGAGTCACTGGCGCAAAAAAATGAGCTTTTGCTGTATAAAGTCAGAAAAATTTTCTTAACCAAAAAAAATATGCTGGATCCTGCAAGAATCAAACAAGTGCAAATGTTTATGTCACATGCACAGTCAGTCATTGCACGAAAAGATATTGAAGAATTGCGTAAACTGTATAATCAACTACAAGAAACCCATCAACAATTGGACTTAGACAATGAATAATATTTACCTTTGTACACCTGGTCCGACCCCTATTCCTGAACGTGTTCAGGATGAAATGTCAAAACCCATCCTTCATCATCGCTCTGTGGAGTTTCAAGAAATATTTGCCAAGGTGCGCAGGATGATTAACCAGATGGTACATAATGACGGAGAAACACTCCTTTTATCATGCTCTGGAAGTGGCGGTATGGAGGCTAGTGTGGCTTCATTATTACAGCAAGGTGATCATGTTGTGATTGTGGAGTCAGGGAAGTTTGGTCAACGCTGGGTCGAACTTGCTCGTCGCTATGAACTCAAAGCTGACGTTATTAAAGTGCCTTGGGGTGAAGCTGTCAACCCACAAAGTATTGCTGAAAAACTAACTTCATCGACCAAGGCGGTTTTAACACAAGCCTGTGAGACGTCGACGGGTGTTTATCATCCCATTGAAAAAATAGGTGGGCTTTTGCAAAGCCATAAAGATTGTTTGTTTTTTGTCGATGCGATTACAGCTTTAGGTATCCACCATATCGATATGCCAAAAATGCATATTGATGTGCTTATAGGGGGGTCACAGAAAGCTTTGATGTGTCCTCCAGGCGTTAGTACAGTGTGTTTAAGTCAACGTGCAATCGACAGGATAAAAGTTTCGCAATCGATGTACTTGTCCTTGGAAAAAGAACTTAAAACGCAGCGCAAAGACGTAGCAGCGTTTACCCCAGCAATTACGATTATTCGTGGGCTACGGGTTGCACTTGAAATGCTCGAAGAGGAGGGGTTTGAAAACGTATATAGAAGACATGCTGATCTGTCCAGGCGCGTGCGAGCTGTTTTTCGAAAAGCTGGATTTCCCTTATTTAACGAAGATGCGGAGGCAGCGCACGGTATTACAGTTGTCGGTCCAAATTTATCGTGGGACGTAGATACATGGTTGACTACATGCAAAAAACAATACGGGCTATGGATGGCAGGTGGGCAAGAACACTTGAAAGGGAAAATTTTTCGTTATGCCCACATGGGGCATAGCCATCAAGAAAGTGTCGATTTTACATTAGATCTGCTTTTTACAAGTTTGCAATCCTATATTGATGTTCCTTCTTTTGAATCACTGATAGGAGAATGATGATGAATAAACGTATCCTTATCGCAGATGCCGTATCAGCAGTCGGACTATCTAAACTTAAGTCGATTGGTCAATTTGAAGTCATTGACGCGGGACACTGGGATCGTCAGCAGCTTGAGTCTGAAATTGGAGGTTTTCATGCTTTGATCGTAAGAAGCAGTACCCAAGTGGATCAGCGTTTATTGGATAAGGCAACGCAGTTAGAAGTTGTAATACGTGCTGGTACCGGCGTAGACAATATTGATGTAGATTATGCCAAGCAAAAAAATGTGATTGTGATGAACACTCCAGGAACCAATGCGCAAGCGGCAGCAGAATTAACGATTGGTTTGATGTTATCTTTGGTACGTATGATCCCACAAGCTATTGGCTCTGTGGAGCAAGGCCTATGGGAACGAAAGCGTTTTGTAGGCACACAGTTGTATCAGAAAACCCTTGGCATTATAGGGATTGGCAATATTGGCCAGCGTGTGGCAAAAATTGCGCATGGTTTTGGGATGCGTGTTTTAGGTTTTGACCCTAGAGAAACGATCGAATTGTTACCAGGTGTCAATATTGAAAGAGTTGACCTTGCTACCGTACAAGCTCAGTCAGATTTTATTTCGCTGCATGCGGCTTTGAATCCACAGACGCAAGTCATGATCGATCATACTTTTTTTGCGATGATGAAACCAGGGGCATATCTGATCAATTGTTCACGGGCTGAATTGGTCAAAAGTGTAGACTTGGTTGCTGCCATTGAGCAAGGTCATGTTGCGGGTGCCGCCGTGGATGTCTTGCCACAAGAGCCACCGGAACAAGGTGATATTTTTGTATCCCACCCTCACATTTTGGTGACACCACATATTGGGGCTTCAACAAAAGAGGCTCAAGATAACGTCATGCTTCAGGTCTGTGAACAGCTTCAAAGCTATTTTTTGGAAGGGATCACCCAGCATCAAGTGATGTAAAAGGCGTGGTGATAGATATCGATCATTGTTGAAAGCGATACAATCCAACCCCAAATCTGTTTGCAGTTATCTCATATACATTCGGGTGTTTTGTTGATATTGGACTTTAACTGGAGGAAGAGCCGATGCAGAATATCGTTTTAGTAGGTACCCAGTGGGGAGATGAGGGCAAAGGAAAAATCGTTGATTACCTTTCGGAAAAAGCAGATTATGTCGTTCGTTTTCAAGGTGGTAATAATGCTGGGCATACGGTTATCGTCGGAGAACAAAAAATTGTATTACATTTTATCCCTTCAGGTATTTTACGAGAAAATACGATCTGTATGATCGGTAATGGTGTCGTTGTTAATATCAAGGCATTGTATGAAGAAATCCAGATGTTACAGGAATTTGGCGTTACGGTAACACCAAATAATTTTAAAATATGTGAAAACGCACATCTGATTTTGCCCTATCATATTTATATGGATCAGCTTACAGAGGCGAAGCGAGGTGATCAAAAAATTGGTACCACTGTCAAAGGGATCGGCCCCGCTTATGCCGATAAAATTGCACGTACAGGGGTTAAAATGAGTCATCTGCGAGATATGAACGACTTTGAGGAACGTGTCCAAAAAAACATCTTGCAAAAAAACACATTGATCGAACATTTATATCAGGCTGAACCAATCTCGTATCAATATATCGCGGATGAAATTTTGCAATATCGCGAATGGGTGATGCCATTTTTGACCAATGTTTCAACAGAGCTGCGTGTTGCGATTGGCGCTGATAAAAAAGTATTGTTTGAAGGAGCGCAAGGTACTTCCTTGGATATTGATCATGGTACCTATCCATATGTCACGTCAAGTAGCACGGTAGCTGGTGGAGCATGTATTGGCGCTGGTGTGGGGCCGACATGTATTGATCAAGTTATTGGGGTTTGTAAGGCCTATACAACGCGAGTGGGCTCTGGACCCTTTCCTACAGAGCTTTTTGATGAAGTAGGTGCCGAAATTGCAAAAAAAGGGCATGAATTTGGAGCAACCACGGGGCGTCCCAGACGCTGTGGATGGCTTGATGGCGTTTTCTTAAGTCACGCCGTTTGGGTCAATGGGGTGACTGACTTGGCGATTACAAAGCTGGATGTCTTAAATGGCTTTGAGAAGATTTATATATGTACGGGGTATCGATACCCAGATGGCAGTGTATCCAATCAATTTGTATCTGACCATGATGTGCTGACAAAAATTGTTCCTGTATACGAAGAGCATGCGGGTTGGG
>JAGRMV010000134.1 GCA_020441045.1 Deltaproteobacteria bacterium
TAATATTAAATATTTATATATATTTAAGGTGAGTATGATGCTGAAAATTCAGCACCTAAATGACAAAGAAGTCGCCATAATAGGATATGGATTGACCTCGACAATCAGGTGATTTTGGATACAATCACCTGAAGTTGAAGGTTTTACGTTCACATATCACACCTGCAGGCTCTACATGGAATTGGATGGCACCCTCACAGCAGACAGCTGCGTTAATTGCGACAAGATCTATTCGGCCGACGACAACCAAGGAATTATTGACTACATTGCTATTTCATCAATGTATCCAAACTGGTGAAACAGCAAAAAGCAGGGTTGTAGGTAAAAAAGTACGGCAAGATCAAGGGGTTATTCGTATATTTGGTACGTTGGATACTTTGACGGTCCTCATCAAAACTTCCCCAACGCATTGCAGGTCGCAGCTTGCTCATATTCAAGATATATTTTCTCACGTGCAGCACACACAAGAAGAGTTTCAAATACAGCATGGACGGCTTTTACATTGGTTTGAACAAACCAGCCAACATGCTGACCTTAAAAATGACTGGATACAAAACCTAAACTGGTATGAAGTTTTTTCGGCGTACCAGAATGATGCTGACAAGTTTATTTCTGATTTTCGCGTATTTAGTTATGATGATTACCTTACAGGTATCAAAAAAATCGTCACATGGCCGATCGATTATTTTCTTTTAGGTGGGGATAAGGCGCTGCTTGATATGTTAATTGAAAGCACGTCTGCAACAAATTCAAATGAAACAATACATAACCAAATTGTATTTAACCCAAAGGCACATATTACCAGGCAATTGTCGCGTGATCCTGAAGCTTGTCACAGCATTGTTTTTCAGATCAAAGCTGATACCGGTATTAGGGTATACATGGAAATTCTATACGCAATGCTACAAAATCAGTGCTTGTCTTTTGATGTTTCGGTTACACATGGAACTACATGTAGCACCATACGATTTGAAAAAACATTGTCTATCACTGATATCCCAGCGCATATGGAAAGGGTGTGGACAACTCTTTTACAGTTGTTAGAAGAAATACCAACCAAGGATCAATTTAGTCGTGGGCTACTTCGTGCCCAATCCAATGCAGCAGATTATTGTAAGGACCCTGAAACGCTCTGTTCCTATCTTGTTCGGCAGAAAGGGTATGTGCCCGATCAAGAGTTCTTTGTAAGGCTTGAAAAGTTTGACCATGTCAATGTTGCCGATTGGATGGCATTTATGAAAAGTCTCTTTGCTTTTGATGCGCAACAAGTTTTTGAAGTTGTGCCTGAGGTTTATGGTCAAGGCGCTTCTATGGAGTTACGCTTAGAGAGTTTGAAAAAAAGGCTGGGGCTAAAAAATGAGCCTACAAATGGTTTCTTGGCAGACCAATATCAGTTTCAAACGTTTTCTGTCGAAAAAAATATGGATGAGATTCCAATCTATGCACAGGAAATCCCTTTAGGAGAACAGCATTGTTTAATGGCAAACGTCGTGCCACAAGAAACCTTAGCACATCTTACGATATATTTTGATGGTGGGCGTCGATTTGAGCATGAGAAAAATGCAGGATTGACCCAGCTGCTGATGATGTCTGTACTCAATGGGTCAGAGGAAAAAAAACAGATAAAAAAAGATCTAGAAAGTTTTGGCGTACGTATCGATATCGAAAATTCAGCTGATTTTTTTGGATTTCATTTTTTGATGGCCCCTGCATTACTGACAAAAATGTTGCCTAAAATCATGGACCTTTTATTTATCTCTGAGCTTGCTGAAAATGATGTCAATGCGCAAAAATTACAATTGCTCAAAAGCCAAACAATCAAAAGCAAAGATCCTTTTTTTAGATCGGTTGAGCTTTTTTACCAGTCGCTTTTTGGTATTCATGGTTACGGACAACCCAGGTTGGGATATCAAAACTCAGTGCTTAATATTGAACATGGGCAGGTTTTACAGGCGTTTGGCCAACACATGAAACAGACCAGTGCTGCATTATGGGTTCTTACTTCTCCTATGAAACACCCAGATATACCGTTGGCAATTTCCAAACGACTGCCATCAAGAGAAGTCGAAGAGGATCGAGATGCGCAGCTATTCTCTATTTTCCCAAAAAAGAAAATGAAGATTATGCAGGATATGCAAGATCATGCGTTGCACTCAGTTTGTATGGGGTTGAAGTCCATTAATATTAAAGACCATCGTCAGTATTACTTGGATATTATGCAAATTTATTTATCGGGGACTGGAGGAAAACTTTCAGATGCATTGATTGAAAAAGTCAATCTAGTAGATACAGTGAAGGCGTATCATGTTCATTTGCTGCAAGCAGGTGCGTTTTTTATACAATTACAATCGACCCAAGTGCAAAATGAAGCGTTATTTGAGTATCTGCAAACCATTTTTACTTCATTTTCCCGGGTCCCTCCAGCAAGTGATGCACTTGAATTGGCCAAGCAGCTGGCCATTTTGCGGCGAAAACAGCGCTTGCATCAACCCCGTGAATTGTCTTATGATATAGGCAGTAGGTATTTTGCTGGTATTGGATGGGAAGATCCCGCTGAGGTTCAGCAGAACATCAAGAAAACCCATGCTTCTGAAATCATGCATGTGATGCATGATTTGATGGATTATGATTCGTTTGCGATGGGAATTTGTTAATGTGCGATGTAACAAGGAGAAATCATGCATCCAATGTTTAAAGACGCCAATAAGAGATTTATCGTCACCTTGTTTATAGAAGAAGATGACTACCGCGCGCATCAAAAAGACTTTGAAACTTTGGGCAATCAAAAGAATATCAAGCTTGTTGTTCAGCCATGTCCTTTTGAGGCAGTTGAATTTCTGTATCGCATCGATTTTGATATCAAAGGGCATGCCAATAGTTTTGAAAAAACGTACTTTTGGCAGGCGTTGACTTTGCCACGCTCCATCAGCGATGCGCAAGTCGAGAAAATTGCAGGTATTCATCATGCATATTTGGTATCGATCATTGAAAATGAAACCAAACATGTCAAAGCATATGCCAAGGAGTTACAATCACTATTATAAGATATATTGCTCTAGGCCTCTTGCTGATGAGCTATGATTTAACGCAAGCAAAGGAATTCAAGGTGCCTGGGGTATTTCGACAAGCCATGATTGGGCAAGTCGGTTTACTTGATCCTGTCAAAGCGATCAACGAAATTGAGCAGCGTGTTCTGGAAAATATGCAAGAGACGTTACTTGCGATTGATCCTTTAACGGGTAATATTATTACGCAAGCTGCAGATTCTTTTGAGGTCAGTGCGGATGGACGTGTGATTACGTTTATTTTGCGTCCTGACTTGTATTTTTCCAATGGACAAAAAATCACAGCCGAAGACTACGCATTTGCTCTGCGTCGGCATTTGGATCCTCAGCAAAAAAGCGTGTATCGGTCGTATGTCATCAATATCCAGGGCGCTGTTGAGTTGATGGAAGGAATGTTTTATCATCCTCAAAAAATTGGGATTAAGGCGACAGTCCGAAGGGGCAAACAGGTTCTAATTATTACCCTGGCCAATCCTTATCCGAAAATACTTTATTTTTTTGCACATGTGGCTTCTTCGCCATTGCATAGAGAAAGTGTAGAGAAAGAAGGAGAAAAACATTTTTCTCTTGGTCATATGCATGCCAGTGGCCCTTTTATTGGTACCCAAAAAAAAGATGATTTATTGATCTTCGCAAAAAACCCACATTATAAAAGCGAATATCCTTTGCAACTTAAGCAAGTCCAATTGCACTTGTTTGAAAATGTTGCCAAGGCTGAAAAAGCTTTTTTAAAAGGCGAAATTGATCAGTTCGGAACCCGGAAATATCCAGTAAGTCAGCGCATGATTCAAAAACTTAAAGGTTCGGATGTGCTTTTTTTTCAGCCTGATTTAAGGACCTTTTTTATACGGTTTCATAACAGGCATGTGCCTACAGGCGAGTACAAAATTAGACAGGCTTTAAGTATGGCATTAAATCGTGATGAAATTGCAACGTTAGCTTTGACCAGCAGCGAAAATAAATCTTTTTCAATCACCCCTAATCAGCAGCATCTTTATGATCCTCCCCATTCGTACTACTATGATCTAAGTAGCGCTATAGACATTCTAAAAAGTTCAGGTTTTTGTGTCGACGGTCTACAAAATCAATGTATTGATCTACCGGCATTGGAGATCATATTCCCCAAGTCCCTATTGGCACAAAAAGTGGTCTTGCTGATTCAATCACAATGGGAAAAACTTGGGTTTCATGTTATTGGCTTACAAAGCATCCCAGCCGAAAAATTTGTGGCAGAAATTGATCGAGGATTGTTCATGGTTGCGCTTGATGAGATCGCTGTGGATACATTTCACTTTTTTGATTTATTGCATTCTTTTGCATCTACCCAAGCAACATCCATCGGAGTGCAATCTAAATATTATGATGAGTTGATTGAGAAAGCTTCAAAGGCAACATTATGGACGGATGCAGTTTCTACCTATCGGCAAGCCGAAGGGTTATTGCTACGTGAAGCATCGGTTGTTCCACTGTTTCAAACCACAACCCCTTTTGTCAAGGCATTGTATGTTAAAGGCTTTGCTGCTAATTTGTGGGATGTCCATCGATGGAAAAATATTTCTATAGAATGATTCAAAGCTATAATGCCTTTAGACTGTAGCGTTCGTTATAATTCGAGAACTTTTTAGTGAGTCACGAAATTCGCATAAGGCTTGTTGGTGATGCTCTCTAGAGGATTTTGACTGCACGATAAGACTCGTTGCGCTTCAAATAGGACGAAGTAAAATTCTCGTGAAGTTGTTGGTTTTAGGGTACAACATCGAGCATGAACGTACATCAAAATATACTTGAAGCCATTGGTCATACCCCTATTGTTAAATTAAATCGAATCGGAAATGATCTTATTCATGACTTTTATGTCAAGATAGAAGCAATGAATCCTGGTGCCTCGGTGAAGGATAGGCTGGCACTACAGTTGATCAATGATGCTATCGATCGCGGAGATCTTAAAGAAGGTGGAACTATTATTGAAACGACCTCAGGTAATACCGGTATGGGGATTGCGATGATCGCAGCGGTCAAAGGGTTTTCTTGTATATTTACAGTTCCGGATAAAGTATCGGATGAAAAAATCAATGCCCTACGCGCCTTTGGTGCTGAAGTCAAAGTGTGTCCAACGGCAGTTGAACCAGAAGATCCGCGCAGTTATTATTCGGTGGCCAAAAAACTGGCTTCGGAAATTCCTAATGCTTATTTTACCAATCAGTATCACAACCCTTCTAACCCCAAAGCACATTACACGATGACAGGGCCCGAAATTTTTGAGCAGATGGGTACGAATATAGATGTTTTGGTGGCAGGGATTGGTACTGGGGGGACGCTATGTGGGAGCGCGAAATTTTTGAAAGAAAAAAATCCAAACATGACTACTTTGGCGGTTGATCCAATCGGTTCAGTCTTTTATGAATATTTTCATACCGGCAATATCCCAAAAGTTATTACTGGCTATAAGGTGGAGGGAGTTGGTGAAGACTTTATGCCAACCACGATCGATTTTGATTTGATTGATGATATTGTACAAGTCAGTGATCAGGATTCGTTTGACATGACTCATCGTCTGGCCAAAGAAGAAGGTATTTTCGTAGGTGGATCATGTGGTATGGCCGTACATGGCGCCATTGAAAAAGCTAAATTGGTTGATGAGAAAAAAACCTATTTGATTATTTTGCCAGATAGTGGTTCACGCTATGTTTCCAAAGTCTTTAATGCGCAGTGGCTTGATGAAAATGGTTTTGCAGGTGGTCAGATGCAAGAGCAAAAACGTGCTGCAGAAAAACAAGTTCAGTTATAAGTAATAGTAGAAAAGGGTAAAAGAATGACAAAAAAAACAACGCTTGCAACGGATGTTATTCATAAAGGGCAACAACCTGACCCTACTACGGGAGCGGTGGTGCCCCCTATTTATCAGACCTCAACGTATGTGCAGGCTTCTCCAGGTGAACAT
>JAGRMV010000135.1 GCA_020441045.1 Deltaproteobacteria bacterium
CCAACCCCACCTATACCAGGTGGGGTGGCAATGGCGACAATGGTATCTTCAAACGAAGTGTTCAAATGAATTAGTAATTACCATTCCCATCTTCATAGGAATCGTAGGCATCATTACCGCCACGGCTTGGACCTTCATATTCCTTATCGCGGCTGATATTGTTGTTGTAAGAGCGGTTGTTATTACGATTGTTGTTATAACGACGTCCACCACCGCTATTGTTACCACCGGCTTTGCGTTGATAACCTTTGGGCACAATCAACACACGTCGGTTCGAACCTTCACCGATGCTTTTGGTTTCAACACCTGGCTCACCTTTAAGCGCAACATGCACAATACGACGATCAATCGCATTCATCGGCTCTACACCTATCGGGCGTTTTTCTTTACGGGCTTTTTTGGCCAATTTACGCGCCTTGGTTTCAAGCGCTTCTTCACGACGAATACGGTAGTCTTCTGCATCAATGACCAAAAACTTATTGTGCTCTTCGGCCATCATAAATTTCATCATCAAATGTTGAATGGCTTCCAAGGTTTGTCCGTGTTTACCAATAAACAAACCTGATTCGGCACTTTCAATTTCTAAACGGATGGTTTTGTTGGTTTCATAAAGTTCAACCGTAGATGGTTCATCAATACATTGCACGATTTGTAGCAAAAACTCTTTGGCTTTACGTCCGTGCTCGGTTTCTTCTTCGACCTCTTCTTCATAAGGTTCATCGTCTTGCTCATCTGCAGCAGCATCTTGACGATAATCATCGTCATAGCCTTGCTCATCTGCATCTTGCGCTTGCGTTTCTACTTTTTCTTCACGTTTTTTCTTGGCCGCTTTACGTGGACGCGAAGGTTTTTGCTCTTGTGCTTCTTGTCCTTCCTCAACGCGTCTGGCACGAAGTTTTTTGCCGTCTTTGGTCAACCACTTGATTTCCAAATGATCTACCGTTGCATTAAGCGCTGTAGCAGCACGTTCAATGGCTTCATCGCGCGTTCCAGCCGTAACTTCAACCCATTCATCATCAATAAAATTGGCTTTGGCTTGTGGACCACGACTATTATTTTTCTTATTATCTTTTTTAAATAAGTTATCAAAAACACCCATCTTGGGCTCCTTCCTTTATGAAAAAGTTTTCACTTTTTCTTATTTGCTATGACCGAACATTCACACGGTCTTTGATTTTTGCACCCAATACTGCTGAACAATGCCCCACAGGGTGCTAACAAAAATATATAAATTCAACCCAGAGGGTAAAAAGATCATCAACACAGAAAACATCACTGGCATGAATTTCATCATGGCAGCTTGTGTTGGGTCACTGATCGGGGTTGGATTCAATTTGGTTTGAAAAAAGAATGTGATCCCAACCAGCGCTGGCAACACAAAATATGGATCGTAGGCTGATAGATCATGGATCCATCCAAAAAATGGCGCATGTCGAAGCTCAATAGAGTTATACAGGACGCGATACAACGCAATAAAAATCGGGAATTGAATCAACAGTGGAAAACATCCCCCCGCTGGATTGATCCGATTCGAACGCATGTACTGCATCAAGGCGCGAGAGTATTCTTCCTTGTTGTCAGCATATTGCTCTTTAAGTGCGTCCATTTGCGGTTTATGATCTTGCATTTTTTTCATCGACTTGGCTTGTTTTTGCGCCAAAGGAAACATCAACAAACGCACAAATACGGTCAGAATAATAATGGCAAGACCATAGTTACCCAGCCATTGGTACAGCATCCGAAGTGCACGCAAAATCAAACGCGAAATCGGTCCTAACCAGCCCCCCAAATCAATACTGTATTTTAAACTGTCATCAATACTGGTTAATACTGCAATATCTTTTGGACCCGCATACAAAGACATTTCATATTTTACACTGGATTGCGGTTTGATATCTCTTTGCGCGTAATTGTATTGAATTTGACTGTGCATTTCGTCCGGTGCATACAGCTGAATGTCTTTCCACAATCCAACTGTGGGCATCAACGACATCAAAAAATACTGCGATTCAAAGCCAGCCCAGCCAATGGCGCCTTGCGGAAGCTCAAGATTGCCTTTGGCAATCTTGGCAAAATCAAAACGCTCTACCTTATCATCAAACAGCGATACAACACGGGTGGGTGTTTGCCGTGCTTGAAATAACGACAAAAAACCTGTTTTGGGTTTTCGCAAGGGATCTTTGGCTGCATACATATTGGTATGAGCATCAATGACCAAACGATTGTTACTGCGATTGACCAGTAAAAGCGATTGTTTGACTTGGTATGTGTCGGCATCCCAAGCATAGGTTTTTTCAATTTCAACCGGCCCTACTTGCGTACGTAAACGGTAGTGACCATTTTCACCGCGTTCAATCCATTCATAGGTTGCCTGCTGATCTGTAAAACCATAGGTCTTTTCACCTTCAACAATTTCTAGATCCCAAAGCATTGGCGGCAAATCAGCTAACTCAATAGGTACAATTTGCATACCTGAGGCATTTTTCTTCAATTCTTTTTTATAGGCATGCAGGGTAATATCTGTGATCGCGCCCATACGGTTGTCAATCACTGCATCAAAATGATCAAAATCAACCATCACTGTTTCTTGCGCAATTGTTGGAATATTTTTTTCAGGGGTTGGTGTTGGTTCTATGGACGTATCTGAATCAAGCACAGATGTATTTTCAGAAGAAGGAAGTTCCGTGGTGGTTGTAACGCTCTGCGTAGAAACCGGAGCGGCTTTTGTCGGTGCAGCTGGTTTTGGTCCAAAGTATTTTGACCAAAGCATCAAAAACAAAAAACTGGCAGCAATGGCCATCATCATTCTTTTTTGGTTATCCACCATGATTTTTCTCCTTTAAGCAAACTGGATCATAGCCACCGCGGTGAAAAGGATGACAGCGCAACAATCGAACGGTTGTATAAAAAACCCCTTTGATCACACCCATCTCCTGGATCGCTTGCTTGGCATAGCTAGAACATGACGGATAAAAACGGCAACGATTTCCCAGCAGCGGAGAAATCATTTTTTGATAGCCTGTGATCAGTAGTAATAAAAACTTTTTCATTGTATTTTTTGCAGCAAAAGCTGCATTTCATTTCTGGTCTTTAAAGGTGGTTCGCCTTTATGCGAGGGTTTGACAATCCACAAATGATCCATGTCGGTTGTAAAAAGATCTTTATGACACCTAAAAAAATCCCGAAGCACTCTCTTCCAACGATTTCGTATCACAGCATTGCCGGTTTTTCTGGTAACAATAATACCCAATCGCGTTTGCTGGATTTGATTAGGGCAACGTACGTACGTCAATGTTTGTCCGTGCACCTTGGCTCGACTTTTTCGCATCCGAGAAAAATCATTTGCGGTACACATTCTTTGCTCACGTGGAAACGAGCGCGAATTTTTTTCTTCCATTATTTTTTCGGTATACGAACAGCCAAACGTTTTCTGCCTTTACGACGTCTACGGTTGATCACTTCACGACCTGCTTTGGTGCTCATTCTTTTCCGAAAACCGTGTGTACGACGACGGCTGGTATTGCTGGGTTGATATGTTCTTTTCATACGTTAAATCCTTATAATCACTATTTGTATATTATACGAAACGAGAATTATTTGTTTCAATCTATCTATAATATATATACTTATTGCCGGATCACATGCGTAAATTCTTATTTGCGACGCCTTTAATGTGAACCGATCAAGAGCTTAAATCACATTTATCAGCTTTGGTCAAGCCAAAAAATAAAACAAAACAAGCTAAACCCTTTAAAATATTAGATTTTTTCTTGTTTTATGAATAAATATACCAAAAAAACAGCTTGCCTTGTTTTTACTTATCCACAAGTTGAAAACCAATGATTTGATCGATCAAAACACACAATATAACAAATCAAACCTTATGAATATTGGGTTATAGAGATTGTCTATTTGAAAAACACTGTTCTTATTTAATTTGCATACAAACAACCACGCAGGCAGGCATGAGCCATATCCAAACATGCAATCATCAAAACGATACAAAAGAAAATTTTTTCATTTTTGTTTTTTTCGATCACAAGCCTATTTTTACTTTTTTGTATTACCGTTTGTTTTTAGGCAGTTGCGTTTTAAAAACTATTTTTGTTTTGGCTTTTTATTTTTTTTCATTTCTTTGCTTGACGAAAACCACTGTAACTTTTTAAGAAGCTTTTACTACAACAAAGTTATGAAAGATTTTTGGCAACAGACAGTAGACAGTGCAAGAGAAGAATTCTCTGATCATGTTTTTAATACATGGATCAAACCATTGTCGTATAAGGACTTTAAAAGTGGATCTGTTTGTGTTGAAGTGCCAAACAATGTGTATCGAGAAAAAGTAAAAAAATTTTATTACCCTTATTTACTAGAAAAATATCGCTGTATTTCAGAAAACCAAGGCGCTGATATTTCTTTTGTGGTTTCTGCAACCAAAAAACCAACGAAAAAACCACAACTTGCTTTGGTCAAAAAACAACCTGATAAAGAAAAAAACACTATAGCGTCTTCTCACTTTTCAAAAAATTTAACTTTTGATTCTTTTGTGGTGGGCAACAACAATCATCTCGCTGCCGCTGCCGCGCAAAGCATCGCACAAGAACCTGGAAAAAAATTCAATCCACTTTTGGTTTATGGTGGAGTTGGTCTTGGCAAAACCCATCTTTTACATGCCATTGGCAATGCTTTTTTAGAAAAACACCCCGAAAAAAGTGTGCTCTACCGAACATCTGAAGAATTCATGAATGATTTGATTCATAGTATTCGTTTTGAAAAAATGGATGCTTTTCGCAATCGCTATCGACAATGTGATGTTTTGCTCATTGACGACATCCAATTTTTTTCGGGCAAAGAACGCACCCAAGAAGAGTTTTTTCATACTTTTAACGAACTGTTCAAAGACAACAAACAAATTGTTTTAACCTCCGATCGTCTACCTTCAGAAATTCCTGATTTAGACAATCGCTTACGATCACGTTTTCAATCCGGTTTGTTTTGTGACGTGCAATCACCAGATCTTGAAACACGTCTGGCCATCATCAACAAAAAAGCTGATGAAGAATGTTTGGTTTTATCCAATGAAGTTGCCCTATACATGGCCAAAAACATTCAATCCAATGTGCGTATTTTAGAAGGCGCCTTGATTCGTTTGGGAGCGATGGCTTCTTTAAAACAAGAAGAAATTGATATCCATCTTGCGATGCAAGTCATCGCATCGATGGCCATTGAAGAGAAAAAAACATCTTTTGAACAAATTCTAAAAACTGTTGCGGTTTTTTATCATTTATCTGTGGCTGATTTAAAATCATCCCGCAGAAAAAAAACCATTTCGCAACCCCGCCAAATTGCTATGTTTCTAGCCCGCAAACATACTGATCTTTCTTTTCCCGAACTTGGACAAAAGTTTGGTGGCAAAGACCACACCACCATCATGCATGGGGTCAATAAAATTCAAAAAGAACTCAAAATCAATGATGGCCTACAAAACACCATCAACGCGCTCGAAAAAAACATCATCCAAAACTAATTTTATTTTAACAACCATTCCTTTATCTGTTTTGATCAATGAGTATATTCTCATAACTCTCAATACCTTTGGTTATCTTTTACTTGTTTTTCTCTATTGCCAAAGCCATTGATCAAACTGCCGTGTTTTTTCTTGTTCAGATTATAGATATATCTAGCTTGTAAAAAAATTGTAAATGATCATATTTTTGAGCAAGTAGAGAATGTTGTCAATTTGGTCGTCTAAACAATTCCACAACAGGGTTCATTTCTTCTTTAGCTGTGGAAAAGTGTGGATAACATGTGTTTATTTTGTGGATCTTTTGTTTATG
>JAGRMV010000136.1 GCA_020441045.1 Deltaproteobacteria bacterium
GTGGAATCATTTTGATGATACTGGGTTCAATGACTTCGAACGAAATTCCATTATCTACAATGCTACTGAAGTCAACCACCAGGAGTGACTCCAATCCAGCGTGAGCAATATAGGCTTGTTGATTGCTATCGATTGCGATCGCCCGAATACCTGTGGTTGTACCGCTGATCGACAAAAAGGACAAAACCCCTTCGTTTTCCAAATGCTCAGGATCAAAAATATACACAAAATTAGACGAGCCGCTGGTCGCAAACAATAAATTTGAATCTGGATCATGAAATAGCCTATTCACACCCTTTGCCGGAAAACCTTTGCTTTGGCCAATTGTAAGCGCAGACGTAAGACGCAGTCCTTCATAGCGGTCTTTTTCATTTAGATCCATCACAGTCAGGGTATCTGCATCAATGACCGTAATGGTTCCAAGCTGGCTTACCACTACATAAAGCTCGCCATGGTTTTGCGTGTCAATCAATTTGATATCCGAGGGAATGTCATCAAGCTCAATGGCATTGGTCAATGTATTTGAAATTGCAGGAGAAATAACCTCTTGCGCAAAGGAAATGGCGGCGCCTCCTTGTCCTGGAATACTGTACGAATAAAATCGTAGATATTTATCTAAATCAGGAATCAAAATACGCTCCCGCCCTTCATCTATCAAAGGATGGGCGCCAAAATTGGTGGTAAAAAATCGGGTATCTTCAAGTAGCATTTGCGCGTTCATATCGTATACCAAAATAGAGCCACTGCTCTCTTGTAGGCTGATATTGGTGTTAGAGATCAGTGCCAGGTCAGTCCCTGGAAAAATACTAAAGGAAGACGGGGCATTCAAGGCACCGTCATAAGTCCCGGAAAAAAGAGGCGCCTCTTCACATGCAATGAAGGCAAAACAAGCAACAATGATTATCAGTTGTC
The DNA here is from genome assembly GCA_020441045.1 of Deltaproteobacteria bacterium. Taxonomy (GTDB): domain Bacteria; phylum Bdellovibrionota_G; class JALEGL01; order JALEGL01; family JAGRMV01; genus JAGRMV01. The sequence goes on from JAGRMV010000136.1 coordinate 913, forward strand.
TCATGGGAAGTTGTGATTATCAAACTTTTATACAACCTTAAAGGTTTCTTTTTTTCTTAGCGGCGATTGAAGGGGCATTCTTTTTGTCTAAAATCTCATTAAATATTGTCCACCTGATTATTTACACCAGCAAAGTGACCTTGAGCAAATTTTGTGCTACACACTGTCAACATTTTCACAAGCCATCTTAGCTCAGTTGGTAGAGCAACTGATTCGTAATCAGTAGGTCGGCGGTTCGATTCCGCCAGATGGCTCCATAAATTTTTCATTATAAAGCATCATATTATCGCAAACCGAAGCGACAACCTGTAATTCCGGGGCAAAAACGCAAAACCAATATGATATATTGCAAAAAAAATCTTGTTCTGTCATGTCATAAACGCTATGCATGGTGCATGAACACATTTCGGACATACGCAATACAAGTAAGTATCTTTTCTTTGGTTGTAATCGCATTCACCATGCAAGCTTTTTCATATGTGATTACAGTCAACAGTAACGCTGGAACATCCAATGTCAGTGGGGATGGCTGTACGCTAGCTGAGGCGACATTTTTAGCCAGTTTTTATGTCGATAACAATATCACCAGCTACCATGACTGCGCTCTAACAGGCTCCGCTTCTGACATCACCACGATTACTTTTGATACAGGTGTTTTTCCGCCGCAACAGCAAACGTTCATTGAACTCGGTGATCTTAGCGCTCTAGAATTGCTTCATGTACGCAGATCCATGGAAATCATTTACCCTGGCGCAAACATGTATCCCAAAGGGCAAAAACCTGTTGTCGTTCGCCACAAGGATCCATTATTTCGACATTTTGGTATTCGAGTTTTCACCGATGATTCATCTTCACAAACCGCAGCACGTTTTTTCAAACTTCGAAGTATTGCGATTGATGGTGGGGGAATTGCACTTAACCACATGCAAGATGATGCCGATGTTATCTTGGAAAACGTTGATATATACAACGCACGACAATGGGATACCGATCAACCAGGGGGCGCACTGGCAACCGCTAAAAGTAAATCCGTGGTCATCCATCAAAGCAATATCTATGACAATAGTGCTGTTTTGGGAGGAGGTATTGCGGTTGAAACGCAGCATCTACACATAGTACGATCGACATTCACCTATAACGATGCCCAAAGTGGTGGCGCTGTGTATGTCACCAATGCCAAAGATATTCAAAGTCAGGATATTGTTTTTCAAAGTTTCAACTCAACCTATTCTCACAACGGCGCTTATGAAAAAGGTGGAGCTATATTTGCCAATAATGCCAACATTGATTTTTATCACAACACAATATTAGAGAACTATTTTCGCTCATGGAATTTAGCACATATTTGGTCTCAAACGGGTGGGGGAAACTACGAAGACCCCGCATGGCAGCTACAAGAACAACCAACGCTTAAGGGCCGTGCCATCTACATCTCCGATATCAATCCCGGTTATGTCGACATCCAACACCCGATGTACATCAGTTTGTTTGGCAATGTAATTTTCGGGCTTTCCGGTGTTTCTGCTGACTTGCTGTATTATGACGTGATGCAATCCATATACTGGGTGCAGTGGTTTCCGGCTCACTATAATAACTTGATGAGCAACTCCATCGGGGGCCCCGCACTGCTGACTTCAGCAGTTGGTAATGTTAACGTCGCCAACGGTACCAACTTAAACCTAGTCGAAGATGCGACGCTCGGTCTTACTGCCGTTCATCGGGTTCATCCTGGTTTGCTTGGTCAGCCGGGTTACACATCGATAATTGACCAACTCCATCCGTGCATTTCCAGAAATGAAGTGAATGTCTTTTTTATTGGCCCTGTGGATCAAGTTCAACTCACTGATTCCGATACTCGTGTACATACTTTTGCACTCATTGATCAAAGTCATGAGACCGATCAACTGGGCAATCCTCGACCCACAGGAACAGGTGGCGCATGTGATTTTGGTGCTGTCGAAGAAACCAGCATCACAGGTCTGGAAAGCTTACAGCTGGGAACGTTGGAAGTTTATCCAACGCGCATTGGTCCAAACCAACCGATATGGTTTAAACTTGATCACGTTGCATCAGTACAAGGGCAATGGATCAATGCTGCTGGGCAGATGATTTCCATTACACTTCCATCTACGCCTCTTGATCGTGCGCAGATTACGGTTCCGAATGTTCCTGGGGTCTGGATTCTGCGCTTAGAAACAAATACCAAAACATATACCAAGAGAGTCATCGTTCAGCCATAGACAATCAACTATATTATATTGCCGTATCACATATGTTTTTCATGGCGGCGCTTTGCTATGAGGGAGCAACCTGCCCCAACCTTAACACACCATATTAGGGTCTAGCCAGGTTACCGTGTAATAGCAGGAGGTCGGCGGTTCGATTCCGCCGATGGCTCTATGATTCCATAAACCTTTTACTCGCCAGCACAATATTGAATTTATCGCAAACCGATAGGATAGCCCTAACCTACTTGAGGATAATCTGCTGTTGCATCTGTTGATACATGGTTATGAGTGCGTCTTTGATGGCATTAAATTCCTGCGCCGTTAACACGGGGGTATTGATTTGTAAGGTTTCTTCGACCTCAACTTCTGTTTTATCTTTGCTACGATTGATTTTGACATTGTAGCGAATCAAATCTCCATTATGAAAGAAAAAAGAAACCGGTGTTTTACGCATTTCCATTCCTTCAGGCGCAAGCATACGGTAGGTTCTTTTGCGATGAACCTTTTGGTCGTTCAGGATGTATGGATGCTCACGAGGAGTTTCTGCAGCATATACAAAATCAGTTACATTTGGAATGTCTAAAAACAAGGGCAATGCGTATGTATCTGCTGGTTTTCCATGTTCACACTCTTGCTGCAAACGTTGTTCTGATTCAATAACAAGGTAAAGCTTGTATGGTTGAGTAGAATGATTTACATCATCTTGTTGATCGTATTTCATCAAGTTTCCCTGGATATACCCTTTGTCCTGAAGATAGGTCTGCAATGTATGAAGATCATTTCGATGTTTTTTTTCAAGCACCAACCATTCCGCTCGATCTGATCCGGTGAGGGTATAGTTTCTCTTCCACTGGGCAATTACACTGCAGGGATCGGTTGGATCAACGCTACTGCCCATCACACCTGTCATTTCCTCAACAAGCACTTGATTGGGTACAGATATATGTCGAGGGGTTTTCGACATTTCCAGTCTATTGTCTTTAAGAATCAAGGCCGTACGATTTAGATCCTTACTGGGTAAATAAGGATACTGAATAAAACCATTGCTGGGATCTAGAAACATTCCCTCTGGCTGGGTATCAACATACACCAGCACATGATTAAATTGGGCGGGGACGACATAATCTGTCTGCGCATCTTGCACAGCCTGCGTACCGATAAAAGCAGGATATGCGGCGATGCCCACTTTTTGTAAAAGATCAATAAGCAACATCACCTTCTCCGAGGCAGTACCCGTCTCAAGAGCAGCTGTTACAGAAGGAGAAGATGCAAGCCAACCTCGATTGAGATAAAAAGGCACAGCTGTGTGCTCAATATTTTTTTGCACCCAGGTATACAACTTTTCAATTTTTATTGGATTGTCTTGCCCTTCAACTTTCTCTACGAGTATCTGCAATTGAGGGAAGTCGTCTAGGTCCAGCGCAGGAAACAAGTTTTGTAGTTGTAAATCTCTGGCAACATCTGTCCAGTTTTGCCACGTCGATACATAGAGCGTTGGAACTTCCCCATATGGACCGACACTTCTGTGTGCTTGATGGGGTCTGATCAAAGGGGTGCGTATCGAAGTACAATCAAGCTTATGACCACTTTGATCGACTACGATTCTGCCAATCTGATTCGGTGGCCTTTTGTCCAAATTTCTATGCAGTAGAGTCCCTTGAATTTGCTCAGAGATACAAACTTCTTTCCGGTATGTCGGAACCGTAACATAAAAGGGGTAATAGGCACTGAACCCCATACTTTGAAAAGTTTGGTCAGCATGCACAGAAACTTCAAAAGTAACAAAATCACTTTTTTTAAGCTGTGGAAATGTAATGAACAACGAAGCATGATAGCCATCTTCGCTGTTGACCGTTGTAAAAGATTCGGGATCGATCTGAATTTCTTTGTCTTCTCTTTTATAACTCACTCGGACAATATGCGCACTTTCCACTTGCGGATTGTATTCGACCGTCAAGAACTTCGACAAACGATCTTCAACACCATCTTGTTGAATACGAATCTGTTTTTCATATGTTTTTTTGATAACGTAATTGGACGGATGATCCAGCTGCTGAATCTCTTCTTGGCTAAGAACAGATGTTTCATCCACAACAACGGAAATTTTGTCATAGTCAACATGAAACGGGAATGTTTGAGCAAATGTTGATCCAGCGATAATGATCAAAGTAGTAAAAGCAATAAGCATTTTTTTCATGCAGAGCTAGTTAGCAAAACAATTCCGACAATGCAATGCATGAATACCTCTTTGCACAGAAATCATATAAGTCAAAACTGTACTGAGATCGCCAACGAAAAAAAGTATGGAACACGCACTTGATCGGCAGAAATGAGAATAACGTCAAAACCAGTTCGAATCACCGGTTTGAGCACAAATTTGGGTTTTTGAATCAACGGAAAATCATTTTCAAAGGCCCATTGCAAACCATAGGCAGACTCGCTATCACCGGAATGTTCAAAATTATAATACAAGAAACTGGCTTGAATGGCCGGACTCAGCCATCGATAGGGTGTCGTGATCAGCCGATGCATCGTGGGGCCAATCGAAAAGTAGGTACCTCGCAAGGCAACCGCCTCGGCCAACAGACCTACTGAAAACTGCGTATTGGTTTTATACGTAGCGTACCCACCGATACGGATCTGGTCATAAAAATTCTTCCCACTGAAG
>JAGRMV010000137.1 GCA_020441045.1 Deltaproteobacteria bacterium
GTAAGTATATACAAATAAAAAAAAAAAAATGAAAGCAAGAAGGTAGTCCACAGATAGGCTCCCATAGACACAACAAAATTTGTTTCTATTTTTTGATAGATCGTATGCGCATCTTTTTTTTGTTTCGCATAAATTTGCAAAGACCAAATAATACCAATGACTGCCAAGAAACTCAGATAAGAAGAAACTGTAAATACACCTTCAGGACACAACAAAAGCATGATAAAAACGGTGGCCGACAATATAAACCAAAAATCGCGACGTTTTTCGATCCACTGATGCCAAACATAGAGCGTAAGAAACAACCAGGCTCGAAATGTTGGAATTTCAAATGACAAAACTACATATAAAAAAATACTCGTAGCAAGCCAAGCCAATGCAAGCTGAATTTTTTTTCGCCAAATCATGTGCTTATACCCAGATAAGAACAGACCTAAAAAAAAATAAAAAAGTATATATACAACTCCAACATGAAAACCAGAAAACACAAATAAATGTATCACGCCCATTTCAGTCAACGTATTTTTTAGAGCAGGAGAAAGATATCCAGCATCACCTAAAACAATAGACTGAAAGATCTGGAAAACATGTACTGGTAATTTTTTTTGTGCTTTGTGCACTATTGTATCAGCCAAACGATCGGTTTGCTGATTTTTCCAAGCCCACCCATCATCATCTAGAATGGTGGCAAACACCCGTTGCCTTGGTTCTAAAAATTTAACCTTTAGTTTCGCATAAATTTCATCATTTTTTTTAGGAACACGTACTGAATAAAATGCCGTTGGAATTTTTTGATGATGCAGTAACCATTTCCCCTCAACAAGGTCATGATGCAGGCACAAATCGATTTTATAATATGTGTTAGAAGGCAATGCATTTGAACACACACTTGCCTGCACTGTATGCCGGCCTGCACTGATATCCTTACTTTGTAGATGCATACTACCAACAGAAAACAAACCTGAGATAAAAACCAGCAATACAAAAATGATCCGCGTAACATATGCGCGTTGACACATAAAAAAAATACCGCAGCATAGTGCAAAAACAAATAAAATCACTTGCCATGCAAAGCGATATTGTATTTGCGTAAAAACCCCCAGCGCCAGCCACATAACCAAGGATGGAAAACGAAGATACGGTTTGGTTTTAATCAATGGTTTCGCTTTGAAAAAAATCAAGAATTGCTGTTGCTGCTTGCTCACTCATACTTTGTACTTGCATCAATTCATCTTTGGTTGCTCTTCGAATATTTTCAATGGATCCAAAATGCCGTAAAATTTGTTTTTGTCTTTTGGTTCCAATGCCATTGATATTTTTTAATATCGAACCCAAGGTTTGTCGACTTCGCTTATTACGATGATGCTTTAGACCGAACCGATGCGCTTCGTCACGAATTCTTTGCAACAACTGCAGAATCGGTGAAGAAACAGGAAATACAATTGAGTTTTTCTGCCCTGGTAGAAAAATTCTTTCGGGCGCATAACGAACACCACTACGTGTTTTAAGTATTTTTTCTTTGGCAATAGAGATCACAGCAATATCAAGATGGAGCTTATCGAGAACCTCAACAGCCTGACGCAATTGCCCTTTACCACCGTCAATCAACAGCAAATCAGGTCTATTTTCGTCATTTAACTTTTTAAGTCTGCGTTCCAAGACTTCTTGTAATGAAGCAAAATCGTCGGGTCCAGAAACCGTTTTAATGCTATAAATACGGTACTGCGAAGCATCTTTTTCTCCGTCTGTAAAAACAACCTGCGAACCAAATGACTGCGCTCCCTGAAAATTAGAAATATCATAACCCTCAATACGCTTAGGAAAAACCGGTAAATGCAGTTTCTTTTGTAAGTCATACAAAGTTTGATAGGTTTTTTCACTTTGGCGTTTTTTCTCTAAGAAAATCGTCTGTGCATTTTGATGGGCAAGCTCAAGATACCTTTTCTTTTTGCCCCGTTGTGGTTGTATAAAAGCCACCCTACGCTCGACCTTGTCTGACAGTAAATCTTGCATAGAATTCATATCTTCAAATATGCATGGCAAGAGAATCTCCTTAGGAATATCTTGTTTGGTAATATCTTCGAGGTAGTATTGTTGTAAAAAACTGCGCACAATCTCACTTTGGTATGCAATGGGCTCATCAAGATAGTACTCCACCGCATCTACAAGCTTACCATTTCTTACTTTCATAAGTTTAATCAATGTCGCCTGCGTATCACCCGTCATCCCGATGGCATCCAAATGGATCAATAATTTTTCACGATTTTCCACCCGTTGCGGGAGCAATGTTTCCTCGATCGCTCCAATTTGGTCACGCAATTGTGCGGCCTCTTCATAATGCATATTTTCGGATGCCTGGTTCATTTTGAATTTCAGCTGATCTAAAATTTCTTTGTATTGCCCTTTCATAAAAACTTTAACTTGCAATACTTGTTCCATATATTCTGCTTCGGAGACATATTTTACACATGGCGCACTACAGAGGTTGATTTGATAGCGCAAACATGGCCTGACCCGACTTTTAAAGAAATAATCTGTACAATCTCGCACCTTAAATATTTTTTGTAATAATTTCATGGTCTGATTCACCGACGCCACCGATGAAAATGGTCCGAAATACGTACTCCCATCCTGCACAATTTTTCGCGTTTTATACATACGAGGATAGCGGTGTTGGGTAACTTTCACACTAAGGTAAGACTTATCGTCACGATACATGATGTTATATCGAGGGCGATAGGTCTTGATCAGGTTATTTTCCAGGATCAGGGCTTCTTTTTCATTGGTCGTAACCAACCACTCTAGATCATCAATCTGTGGAACCATTTTTGCCACCGAAGGTCGTTTGTCCGCCTTCGGATTCATATACGAGCGTAATCGATCTTTTAACCGAATTGCTTTACCTACGTAGAGATAAGCACCCCCTCTTTTTTTAAAGATATATACTCCAGGGAGCATGGGGGCTCGTTTGATTTTGGCTTTGATGGAATCTTTCATTTTTGCTTCACATTTATCATCAAATGGTTATCGTACAAGAACTAACAAAGGAGAAACCATGCATATATTGGATCAAACTGTATCAAAACGCCACCTACTTCAACACCCTTTTTATCAACGTTGGATGGAGGGAACTTTAACCAAACCTGAACTTCAACGCTATGTCGAGAACTACAATCCACATGTAGAAGCTTTTCCACGTTATGTATCTGCTGTACACGCGCAGTGTGAATCCAAAAATATAAGAAAAGCGTTACTTGATAATCTGATTGAAGAAGAGCATGGTGAAGAAAATCATCCAGAGCTATGGCTTCGTTTTGGCGAGGCACTGTCATTGGATCGTCAACAAACGCTAACCTGTGAAAAATTGCCTGCTGCCAAAAAACTTATGGATACCTTTCTTAGCTTAACCCAAAAAAGCTTTGCTTCAGGCTTAGGCGCTCTTTATGCCTATGAATCACAAGTACCAACCATTGCAGCACAAAAAATCAAAGGGTTAAAAGAGTATTATGGCATTACCACCCCACGTGGGTTGCAATTTTTTGAAGTCCACCTCCAAGCTGATGAGTACCATGCTGACTCAGAAAAAACTGCTTTTGAAATGCTTGATGAAAAACAAAAAAATGAAGCCTTAGAGTCTGTTGAAATTGCCACCCAAACCCTGTGGGATTTCTTGAGCGCACTTGATGAAGCACAGGGGATTCAAGCGGCATGTAACTAGTAGCATATTTTCGAGTATCGTTATTTTCTACAAAGTCCTTTTCGTCTTTTGACAAAGGGGCTTTGTAGGGTTGGCATCAAAATTGCTTTTCTACGAACAAACACTGGAGAAGCCATGCCAAAAAAAATTCGCATTATTGTTCCTCATACCCCGCATCATATTATTCAACGAGGTTGTCTACGACAACAAGTTTTTTTAACCCATCAAGATTTTGAAACCTATCGATGCTTACTCTCCTATCAATGCGAGCGCCACAACGTCCGAATTTCATCCTATTGTTTGATGCCTCACCATTTACATCTTACTGCGACCCCTATAACAGCATTGGGTCTAACCAAAGCTATCGAGCATACCCATCGCCAGTATGCAAAACATATCAAAAGCGACCGGGAAACGTCCGAAGAAATCTGGCATGATACATTTCTTTCTTATCCCATGCGAAGTAACCATTTTCTTGAAATCGCTCGCTATATTGAAAGGCGCCCTGTTGCCGCGGGCATCGTCCATACGCCTCTGATGTACCCATGGAGTAGCTGTATGCATAACAGCAAAATCAGACCAGATTATGTTGTGACTGACCAACATTGGTTAGATCATTTTCGTGGTGACTGGCAACATTTTGTCAATCAACCAAGTCCCAAAGACATAGAGGCACAAATATGGTTTAACATCACCCAGGGAGGAAGCCATCCAGAGTGACCATACAGATCATGGTGTTGGCATATATTTTCATGTATATTGTCGATGTGGATTACCAGCAAACCATCAAGGCGTTCCGTCAAAAACCTGATCCTCAATTATACGAAACATTTCTGCAAAATATTTCTACATTTATCAAAAACTTACTTACGCCTAAAATTTCAAACCATGCTGATCGTGAGGAACTTGCCCAAGAAATACTGCTTTCTATCCACAAATCGCTGCACACCTATGATGACAGCAAAGCATTTCATCCCTGGTTTTACTCTGTTGTACGCTTTAAAACCATTGATCATTGGCGAGCCGCTGCAAAAAGAAAGACACAGTCTTTAGAAAACATGCCCGATCTCCCTGATCATAATACGAAATCCAACGAACTCCGTCTATTGGCAGCTGACGTCATCGGTAAAATGGATCAACTGTCACCGATCCAATACAAAATCATTTACATGGCCAAAGTTGAAGGATTTAGCATTGCCGAAATTGCAGCTGAAACCGGCAAAAAAGAATCTGCTGTCAAAGTAACCATTCACAGAGTTTTAAAGAATATTAAAGAGTCACTAACATGAACAAAGAGTCCAAAAACAACATGATTGAAGAATTGGCGAAAGCACCAAACAGCAAAAAACTCCCAGCAATTTGGTTACGTTGGGCCCAATGGCTTATCATTTCATGTTGTCTTGTTATGGCAGGCATCGCAGTTTTAGGCATGAAACATAGTTTCACGAGTCTACTCTCAATGTGGGATAAAGTCATAGAAATGCTCGCGCTGACTATTCTTACAATCGTTGCCTCCTTTAACGCTTTTATCTTAAGTATTCCTGGGGAAGAAACTCGCTTTCGGCGACGAACGATCAAATTCTTGGTTGCCGGTATCGGCAGCCTTCTTTTACTTGAATATTACTTTCTCCAGCTCAGTCCTATTCCTGTCGGTATTCACTTTGGTTGCGTGATGGACATTCTTATTTTAGGTATTCCATCTGCACTGCTTTTATTTTTCATGCTTTCAAAATCTGCCAACACTTTCCCAAAGTGGTCTGGTTATCTCGCGTGTATCGCTTCTTTCTCGTTAGCTGCCATGGGATCAAGATACACCTGTATGGACATATCTTCGATCCATTTTTTGGTCTGGCATTTTTTTCCTGTTGTCATTTTAGGTTGGATTGGTTTTGGGTTGGGACAAAAGGTTTTAAAATTCTAATTTTCGCTACTTTTACTCTTGAGACAGCTAGGTATTGTTCGCAAGAAACTGGTCTATGAACTTTTTGGTCGTCCCAATAAAAAAATGATCGGCATCTTTGATTTCTATATACCGTATAGGTACATTGATTTGTGCAAGATAGGTTTGGACGTCGGCAGGCTCGGTGTATTCA
>JAGRMV010000138.1 GCA_020441045.1 Deltaproteobacteria bacterium
CCATATTTTATATGTTTAAATTCTGGGGCCATGTACCTGAACCGTAACGCAGAAAAATCATGGTCCAGTCACATGGCCTCTGATTCACCAACTCAGTAGAGTTTCGTCTGATCGTGTAAGACTGAAAGAAAGCTCTATTGATTACCTGATACTTCCCCTTACCGAATCAGAGTGATCGATCCTCTACGTTGTCCATCGGAGGGATTACATGCATCTGGCCCTACTTCAAAGTCTATGGTGTACACATACACACCTTCGGGTACAGCCTTTCCAGTGGTTTGATCTGTACCATCCCATGCTAGGTTGTCCCCATTCACCCGTCCGGAAAAAGTAAATACACGTTTTCCCCAACGATTGTAGATATTGAAATAGTTCACATACGTATTAAGCCCTTTGATTCTATACTGATCATTTTTGCCATCACCATTGGGTGAAAAAGCGGTGGGAAAAAACAAACCGCCCTCAGCAATAGGCTCGGTAAAAGTCGTTTCAAATGTACCCTCCATGGTATAACCGCCAAAAGGGTAGAAAAGTTGCACTGTATATTCCCCTCTTTTGAAAGCTTGAATGCTATTTTGGTTTTCCGCAACAGTTTCCCCATCCGGATCAATCCATCTCACCTGGACATTTTCTGAGGCTGGTTGGCAAATAGAAAGCTCTTGTCCGTGACATTTATCGAATTGGCCAGCGGTGATTGTGACCTTGCCCTCATCATTTAAGGTGACCGAAGCTTGACTGCTGCAGTTATTTGCGTGCTTGACTTCAAAGTCATATTGCCCTGGCTGCGTCGCAATGATCTCGTTTTGGTAAAATATCTCTCCGGTTTCCTTATGAGTAATCGTATGAATCGCATTTGGGTTTTCATTTTTACATGTGCGTAATACGGTACCGCACGGATTGAACTGATTGTCGACAAGATTTTCCATCTCGATTTGCAGCGGCTGTTCTCCACAGTGATCTTCGGTATCGGCGGTTGTGTCACAATTTTTATAGGTGACTTGAACAGAATAAGGTTCCGGTGAACTAGTGGAAATTTCCGTCCCTGTTCCAACAACCTCGCCTTGAGCATTGCGCCAGGTGATTTTTGCATCGGAATAAGCGGGCTCACAAATTCGATAAATATAATCATCCCCTGGAGCACAAGCATTCTGATCGCCGGCTTCTTCTATGACAATGGGCTCCTCTGGGCAACTGCCGGTGACTTCTCCGGTAACAATACAGTTGTCGCTGTATATTTTTTGCAAATGATATGGTCCGTCATGTTCATCGATGACCAAAACAGTTCCACTGCCCGGTACCCCACTCGGAGAAACCCAGGTAAAAGGCAGACCACATTCTGAAATGGCAATTTCTTTACTGTCACAAATGGTCTCAGGCGTAAGTTGTACAATATCCAATTGGTCAGGACACTCAAAAAAGTCTTCACACTGCAAAAATACGCTTGCTGCTGAACCACTCCCACCAAGGATAGAGCGAATACCAAATTGACATGTACCCTCTGGCAACGTAACAACAATCTTCACCATTCCTCCCGAATTGTCATAGTTGAGTGGAGGAAAATTCGGCAGTGGCGCCTGGCGGTTCAGGGTAGGTACTCCATTGACATCAATGATCACTTCCAATGGTCCAGAGATGGCTGTTGCATAGGAGAAGCCCAGAGCATTTGGATTGCCATTGCCCCCCACCCATAGTTCAGTGGAGGTGTTATTACTGTTGTTGGGGTCAACAAATATGATTTTTTTCTCATTGACCGTAATTTCAAAACCGTCAGGTATATCTGCTGTACCAGCATAAAACGTCACCTGTTCAATTTGTGTAAGACTTGTGGTGCCATACGACCAATAAGGTGCTGGATGAGAGCTATCCATAAGGTACTCTTGGCCACAGTTGGCAAGAATTTGCGCTTTGGCAACATGCGATATACAGCATGCAGTCAAAACAATACAAACCGTAAAGAATCTGTGTTTCATGAAGGCTTCCCCCTATGCCTTTGGTTCATGCCATAAAAAAAGCATCGTGTCAAATTCGATTGCGCGTCGTGTAGAAGAATGTAGAATTGCAGATACAATCTCATCTTTATTATCTGCTGGTGCAGATTATCATAACAGAAAGATGCGCAAAGCCCCCCCCCGGGACTATGCGGCATCTGTAATTCCCGAAACAGTCGGCTGAATTGTAATTGAGTGCAGTAAAATAGTTTTAACGTATAGAGTTAATAAAGTATGGCATCAAGCATGAACAATACACTTCGTACCATATTACTATTTCTCGCTTTTGCAATAGTTGAAAATGTAAATCCTGGCTTTTATACCTTCGTAGAAAGTCCACATATGATGCTGAAACCCCTCTTTGTCCTGAGGCTGTGAATCATGTTTCTGTAGTTACCTTGTCGAGGGTAGCAAACCTGGTTCGTTTGGCCCAGGAAGTTCTTGGATAAGGTTCTGTAGACGAGATTTTGCAGTTACCGATATTTATTGGTTTTTCTTATGTTGTTGATACGTTAAAAACCATGGGAAAAAAAGCGTATTGGCAGTTTCTCCAAGAAAATGAGCATGACCTTGTGTTGGATTCTTTTGCAAAACAATATTCTTTTCGGCCCAGTATGGATCCAAAGCAATGGCCCTCCATTCAGACAAAATCCCCCATCATGATGTTTGATGTTTCATCGTATTATAGAAATGAAGGACAGATAAGTGGGCAAGATATTGAAAAAGCCCTACAAGATCTCGCGATAGAAATGTTTTGTGCATTGACACACAAACATGAAAAAATGTGGGCTATAGATTGGCATCATCTTAGCTATGAGTTTGATCCTCGAAAACCTATGGACCTTTGTGAAGACTTTGATCGATGGTTGGTTCCCATTTTCCCCAATGGCGATTATACCATTTTTCTTTGTCAGGATTATGCGAACGTATGGTTTGGTCACCCATGGCAGCAGTCGATTGCTTTGATTGGCGATGCCCTGACAGATCTCGGGAAAAAGCATTTGAAAGATTTTAAGAAACTTGGATTTGAACTTGTATGAATCATCTGATTCATGAAATGAGATATATGAGAAGAAGACATAAGGGATCGTTCTTTTCAGCCTGTGTACTTGTTTTCTTTGAGAATATGAATCCTCTCAAAAACGATCCCTTATTGAATCTCCTTAATTCCCTGGTTTTATATTGCGAAGGTGGTTTAGTTTTTTTTGCTTTCGATTATTTTTTTGGTTTTAAAAATCATATTTTCCGTTGCGCTTTTTATTGCGTCATACTCTTGGTATTTTCTTCCGTCTATGCAGCTATATTGCTTTCTAAAAACATCAAATGCTTTGGTTTGCAACAAAAATTGTCCTGGATAGTTACCTTGCAATTCGCTGTCAAGCGCTGTGTTCATGTCTACAACATCAATGACCAAACTACATAAAACAGCGGTATAAAATGGGCCAGGTGAAGTAGGCAGTTTACTTTGTTTTTCCTCATCTTCAATGAGCCTTTTGGCCAAATGCCAATTGTTTATATGGGACTCGAAAAAATCTACAACATTTTGGGGGACATCCTCTTCTTGTTCTTGAAGGTATGGTGAAACTATGTCTGAGCCCAGTGCGCCTGATACCACTGAGTTATAATCTTCGAGAAAGCTTTCACTGATTGTTTTCGCGATGTTTGCAACAACGTCAAGAGCATCCTCGCATTGTTCATTCTTATACATGACTTCTTTTGCTGCATTGGGTAGCCCTTCAGGCAAATGCTTGATAAATCTGCAGTTTACAGCTCTCCTAATAACTTCTTCTGAAGGTTCTTGCACGCGTGCTTGTTGTGCTTGGCTTGTTGTGCATAACGCTAGCAGAGCAAGAGAAAAACAGGAAAAATTTTTTTTAGCAGAAAACAAAAGATGCATTGTAGCCCCCATATAATTTTAAAATGTAAAAACAATCACAAACAACTTATCTGTGATACGACCATGTACAACGCCTTGCGAAAAAAATCAAGTTTCAAAGCCTCGTTACACTCACATACCCCTTTATCTGCGGTATCTTTGGTCAAAATAGATTGTTCTGATGTAATGTTGTGGAGATTTTTAACTTAAGCACATCTTATCGGAAGTTGCGATTGGGCTGTGTTTGACTTGGAAACAGGACAGACAGGCCACATATTGCCTTATTTTCGCCTGGACGATATTGCAGTGAATATACATAACACATTGAAATTACATTGTTTTTATTGAAAACGCTTGGCATTCATCTTGCTTAATACCAAATATGGGCAAATCTATAATTCAATCAAATTCATGGACGCTATCACCTATATGGTATCAGCACGCAAGTAGAAATATTTGCGCACTGTTGTTTATGTTCGTTTTCCTGATGAGTTTTGTAGGTTGCCGTAACAATTATTATGATGGAGATACAACAACGAAGTCGTACACACTCAAAGCGCCGATTGATGTTGAAGCGTTGCCCAAGACCTCTACTTCTATAGAAATCCGCTGGAATGACCAGGTAATTGAGGATGGAAGTGCTGTGGTTATCCAGGAACAAGACGCGCAAGATGAGTTTCAAAGCATTCTCGAAATTTCTAAAGACAACACACCTCTTACGATTTCTAACCTAGATCCAGACACCACCTATGTTTATCGCTTACTTACAAAAAAAAGCAGTGAAGTCTCACTTCCTTCTGAAGAAGTTTCCGTTACAACGGCTTCAGATGATGCGTATGTTCCGGATCAAATTCAAAATTTTCAAGCTGCGTTTCTGCCGACATCGACTATTGGCAAAGTTCAGCTAAGCTGGGACCCTCCAGTGGGGCTAACCCCTACATCTTTAAACAAACCGGATCAATTTGAAATATATCGAAATGGCGTGATCATTCAAATCATTGATGCTTTTCAAGCCGATCAAGTCACATTTGTCGATGCTTATTTGGATTCGGCCGCGACTTTTACCATTGGCTCGACCTACTCGTATAAAGTAATTGCCAAAAATCAATATGGTCTGGCAGAATCTTCTGTTGAAAGCATTGTTGTTACCGCTTCTCAAGGCTCCCTGCAAGTACCTTCTGGTATGACGGCAACACCTGATGCAAATGGTTCTGGGGGTGTTGGCTACTATAACCAAGTTGAACTTAATTGGAGTATGGCCACAGATCCAGATGTGCAAACTTTTGAGATCCAATACTGTAAACATGCCACCAGTGCAACGATGTGGACCAATGCCAACAGCACGAGCTTTTGTGGAACCAGTTCCATTGTTAGCGTAACCCAAAGTGCGAGTATTCTTAAAAAACGCATCATTACAGGATTGCTACCTGGATTTTTCTATTATTTCCGTATTCGATCCATTGGCACGGTAAACAATACGACAACTGTGTCAAGTTGGCATGGTGTCGCTGTAGGTAAACCACATGCCAATACATCTACACCGATGTTAACTCCAACCATGCCCATGTTGGTTTGGAATCCGAGTATCGGTAATGGAAAAGAAACGGTACGTTTTTTCTGGAATGAAAACAACCTATTTTCTTCCGTCGACCAATATGACTTTGATATTGAAATCAAACACAAAAGCAGCAATTCAATTGCTCATATGTCAAGTTACAATATTGATAAAAGCAACGTGACCCATACGTTTAATCAAACCTATTTTTACGATGTTGATCTGTCAATGTATACAGCGACGCAGTATGAATTTAGAGCCCGAGTGAGGGTTGATGGCTATACCCAGACAGTATCCTCATGGTCAGCGTATTCTAGCGCAATATCTAAC
>JAGRMV010000013.1 GCA_020441045.1 Deltaproteobacteria bacterium
TCACAATGCTGGGATTTCTAATGCGGATCATGAGACATATTGTTTAGTTCTGAATAAAGAAAAACGATGTGGTTATGCCGAAAGTACATGCAAATCACTTCAAAAGAAATTCGGCGGTTATTGTAATCCTGAATAAGACTCTCGATTTAGGGACGTATGACGTAATTGCAACTATAGTCATTTAATTTTTTATTTGATCCATATTTTATAGCAATGAGCACAAGGGTAGGGAAGTCATGTGAGAACTTGCGTAAGCTGTCGAATATGACTTCCCTACCCTTGTGCGGTCTTGAATAAAACCTAAATAACTATAAAGTCGATTAGATCCTAATTGGGAGTGTCATACAGTCCCATATTCCGATGTGGTGTACTAGCGGTATACCAATACAATTAGTAATCACTATAATCTGTATTCAGGTCATCCCAATCGGTTTCAATATCAGCGTTTTTCGAAGCTTCGACAAAACGTTTGTATTGTTCTTTGGTCCAAACAACATTTGCTGTGGAAGTGGAATGACGGATGATGATTGCAGATGTGCCTTTTTCCTGCGAGGAGGTTGAAGATCCGTTTTGATCAAAATACACATGCAATGTCATGCTTTTTTGTTTGAACGGTGCTTTGATACCTACCAAACTCAGTACGATACCTGCATCATCCGAATTTACATCCAGGTCTTGGGTCAGGATCTTGAAATGCTGTCCAAGCTGGGTTTCGGAAGCAAATGTGGTTGGTATTTCTTCTGGAATTTGTGTCATCGGGTGATTTGCCGGAAGCTGCGATTCATCAAATATCTTGCCTTGCGCAAATCCGGTATCGATCAAGCCAGCCAAGGCCAGCATAAAAATTGTGAAAACGAGTGGTTTGCGGTTCATGTGGTCTCCCCCTATGGTTACATATTGTTTTATGTACTAATCATACATCAGGCGTAGAAATCAAGTATTTTATCTAATGCTCTTCATTCGGCTATAATGCCGGCGCAAACTAACTAGATCAGGTTATGTCTGGCTGGCTCCGAATGAAGTATAGAAAGTATGAAAAGTTTAAGGATAATAAATGTGAACCAATCTTTGCGGAATATTTTTTTCCACTTTTACGCATCTATCCATAGCTAGCTCAATACTCGTTGAACCAACATCTGCTGCTACAGTCCTATGGGCTCCTTTAGCAACTTTCTGCGCAAATTCGCCCGAAGCAGCATTGCAACTGTTAAAATAGATCAATCCATCTTCGGTGAGTACATCCGCAATTTTTTTTGTAAACCGGGTAAACATTTTTTCAGATTGATCAGCGTATAGTTGATGAACATCCAATACTGTTTGAAACGCATAGTCTAAAACATCATCACCAATTATTTTTGTGATACTAATACCACTTAATATTTGATGGTTTAGTGCCCATGTTTCATATTCTAGATTTCCATTTTGACTTGTTGAAAATTCAAAAATATTTTTGACTACACCCACATAACATTGATTTCTACATTGGTTGCGTGATTGTTCTCTTTCTTCTGGCGTTTTTTCGGTGACCCAATTGCTGAAACAATGCCAAACACATGTATCCCAGTGTACCTTTGTATCAGGCTCCAGCATGGCGAGGGAATCGGGAAATTGAATATGATCATCGGTGATGATCTTTTCTACTAGTTCATTATATGTTAATTTCCATTTTGACCAAGACTGAAAATATGCAAGTTCTTTTTCAGAAACGGTTTTAGGAAAGACAAGTGTTTGTAAGCGGCTTAATAAGGGCTGGTAAAATCGCAACCGTGATATGCCAGTCAATTGATGATCTCCGTTATCATCGGTACAATCGATTTGATCTGAAAAATCATCTGAAAAGGAACTAAGCTGAGAAGGCCCATCAAATCCACCATGCGACATCCAAATGATACGGGTATAGTTTTGAGTTTCTAAATTAAAAAAATCATTCCAATCGCGTATTTCTAATTTGTCAACTTCGTAACCGAGTTCAAGATAATAGTGACCTATTTCATCTTGTTGGTCAGAAGCAAACTTTTTCTCTTTTTCAGCGCTATATCCGTTGACCAATAACAGTCTTTTCGTACTTGGGGTTTTTGCCTCAAAGCTCGACAATAATTTTGTCTCAGCCATGACAACATTCGTACTTGCGCTAACCAAAATGATTGATAGCAAGTAAAATAAGACATTATTTTTTTTCATTGAACCCCCAAATAAATACCGTTCATATCATACAGTTTTGAAAAATATCAAACATAAGTTTTGCACTTCGTTGTATATAGTGAGCAATTTATATACCAAACCAAAGTCGAATAAAATCGAGTGTATATCAATAGTTAGCTATGTTAAAAATAGTAAAAATGGGGCATACCTGCCGCAAGTGATCCATTTCTTGGTTAAACGACTCTTGCGTTCACCATAAGCCATTTTACATTGTTTTGAACAGATTAAAGTGGTCCATAGTAGCTACGTTTAAGCCCTGCGATGCAGCGCTTAAATGCTAAATCTGTTGCCATGGAAAAATGAAGGTGCTAGTCAGATACAATGACCGATTCTAAAAACATTACATATTTTACAGGGCTTTTTTTCGCGGCAATGATGGTGACCGGTTGTGGCAAAGACTCTTTTTCTGTGCCAGACTCGACCACGACCCTTACCCAAGCGCAAGCCGAAGCCTTGGCCGAATTTTTGGGGATTGATGGAATCAATGACGTATTTTTTGATTCGGTGATTGCCTCTGGGGGCGCTAGTGGCAGTTTTGGTTTCGATGATGGTGAAGTCCTTTGTGATTCTGGGGAAATTCCAACCGAAGGTTCGGGTTCTGCCAATGTTGACTTCGAAGCTGAGACCGTTCGCGCTAATTTAACGGCCAATAACCAGGAAATTGTAAACTGTAGTATTGATGGATCACAAGGCTCCGATATTGAGATCACGACAGCTGATCTGCAATGGAAAGGGAATTACCGTGAAAATGCGACCAGCTACAATTTGAACGCGACCATTCGTGGTTCTGTCTATATCGAAGGGATGGATGTCTCCACTGGCACGTGTGGTCTTGATCTTGACTATGAAGATAATGATGGCAACGAGACACTGACCGGTACCATTTGTGACCGCGATGTCTCGATTGAACTCTAGTTTTTAGGGCTTTAAAAAATAGGATTGACACAAGTACAGCATTTTTAGTACATTGCGTCAACCATGTTCCGAAATCTAGTCGCCGTTGGTTTTTTTCTCTGGTCCTTTCAAGTCAGTTTGGCGCAAAGCACTTCGCAAAAGATCTATACATACAAGCTTGTTTCCATAGCAACTTCACAAGACAATGATCCAACATACCCCTACCAAATCACGCTTGAAAGCGAAAACCCAGGGTGGGATCATCAAAAGTGGCATACTTATCAGCTTTCAGCAAAAGGACTATTAGCGCTGCAAAAGTACCTCAAACGGGAAACGAAAAGTGAAGATCAATGGAATAACCTTAACGCAGCAACGTTTGAAAGTCGATTGGATCCAAAATATCCGATCTATGCACTACAGGATTTGTTGTTTAGAAACAGTACAGAAACAGTCCATTTTACGGCGTATTCTGAAGATACTCCGTATCTTTATAAAATGACCCAAGTTCTAGAAAAAGATGATCCAACATATGATCAAGGCTGTAGAGTATTCGTGCTTTTTGGACAAGAAAGACCTAGTGTCCAAGCATTTTCAAAAAGCTGCAGCGACTTGATACCACTAAAGATCATCCATGGCATTGCAGATTGGGCCGACTTTCATGGCAGTGAAGTTTTTATTGCCGAGGGCGCGCCTACGCAATTTTACTCGTATGCAAATGACGTATTTGATGCATTCGATGACTATGTAAATCAGGCGCAAGCGCTACTAAAGGATTTAGCGTCGCCATAACAACATGATTTTAAGATGCATCTTCTTGCATACGGATATCGGTTGGAAAAAAATAAAGCATCGCAGCGAGCGCGGTCACAAAAAAAGGATAGTACAGCGTGACATTATGGCCAAGATTGGCAGGGATAAACCCTGCCAGTGCGATCATTTCAAAAAAGGCCATCCGGATGATCATTACAGTCAAATAAGGCTGTGTGGGCGCATTTGTATTTGCTTTTAGCATAGGTGAAATAAAGCGTGGCAATGTTAACCCCAAGAGCAAACCACCAGCAGCAAGAACATAAAATAACATCATGTTTGGTGTTTGAGAAGGCGAGTCCGTGGCCGCAAAAGAATTGGAATGCAATACAAACATAAGAATAAAAGGCACCATAAAAATAGAAAACCAAATGATTTTCGGTTGTAGTTTGTCTTTGTCCATATAGAAATTGTAAATAAATAAAATCATTTGGTCAAACAGCAGGGAGTATGTTTGATAAAAGGACAAATACAGAAATGATGCAAACCTTGACAGCAAAAGATTGGCGAGCATCTTTAGATAAGGATGATGGATCGATTTACACACACCGTTCAAAATGCAATTGGATTTGCGCAGATGCAGGCGCAGAAGCATCAGCATCAACAAATCACTATGGCACATCTATGCGATGGTTTGCTTGAGAGTTCAAAGGCATATGTTGAACAGCTTTTGCAAGCGCAATCCATGGATGTTACAAAGATCAAGGATTGGATCGCCAACCAGTATAGCAGTATGCCTTCGGTCACTGGCGGGCAATTGGGCATGTCCAATGATGCTAGCCGGGTGATACAACAAGCACTGATTGAAGCCGAAGCGCGGGGTGACCAATACGCTGCCATCGAACATGTCTTACTTGGGATAGCGCAGCTGGGTATTGAAATAGCAAATGTCAAACTTGCTAAGAAAAAGATAGAACAGCAAATTCAAAACCTGCGAGGAGAGGAAAAAGTGACATCACAATCAGCGGAAGAGCAAGTACAAGCCTTAGAAAAATACACACATGACTTAACCCAGGTTGCTAGCACTGGAAAACTTGATCCTGTGATCGGTCGAGATGAAGAGATTCGGCGGGTGATTCAAGTTTTGTCGCGGCGAACCAAAAACAATCCAGTGCTGATTGGTGAGCCTGGTGTTGGAAAAACGGCGATTGTCGAAGGGTTGGCGCAAAGAATCATTGCGCAAGATGTACCTGAAACATTGAAAAATAAAAAAGTGTTATCACTAGATTTAGGCGCATTGCTGGCAGGAACAAAGTACCGAGGTGAATTTGAAGAGCGTCTGAAAGCTGTACTCAATGAAGTTAAAAAATCAGATGGACAAATTATTTTATTCGTAGATGAATTGCACACATTGATGGGCGCAGGCGCGGCCGAAGGCGCGATGGATGCGAGTAACCTTTTGAAACCCGCACTGGCCAGGGGTGAATTACGTACAGTTGGTGCTACTACACTTAAAGAATACAAAAAACATATTGAAAAAGACGCGGCGTTTGAACGGCGTTTTCAACCTGTGTATACTGGTGAGCCCAGTGTCGAAGACACCATTGCCATCTTGCGCGGCTTAAAAGAAAAGTACGAAGTGCATCATGGAGTGCGGATTGCCGATAGTGCGCTGATCTCGGCAGCAACTTTATCGCATCGCTATATCACCGATCGCTTCTTACCCGATAAGGCCATTGATTTAATTGATGAAGCGGCCAGTCGTCTGCGTATTGAAATTGACTCGAAGCCTTCACAAATTGACATCCTGGATCGGCAAATCATGCAACTAGAAATTCAGCGGGAAGCGCTGAAAAAAGAAAAAGATGAAAGCAGTCAAAAAACCTTGGCAGAGGTCACCGAAAAAATTGCCAACCTAAAAGAACAGTCGGCGAAGCTAACAGCGCACTGGCAACAAGAAAAAGCGGTTATTACCGATTTACGCAGCATGAAAGAAAAAATGGATCAGCTCCGGGTAGAAGTCGAAATTGCCGAGCGGGAAGGAAATTTAGAAAAGGCCGCCAAACTTAAATACGGTGAGCTGCCCAACTTGGAAAAACAGTTTGCTGAGAAACAACAAGACATTGCCAAAGTGCAAGCGCAAACCAAAATGCTCAAAGAAGAAGTCGAGGATGAGGAAATTGCAAAGGTGGTTAGTTTGTGGACCGGTATTCCGGTCAATAAAATGCTTGAAGGCGAAAAAGAACGCATTAAACATATCCAAGATGATTTAAGCAAACGCGTGATTGGACAACAGCAAGCCATCACCGCGATTTCCAATGCGGTCAAACGTGCGCGTGCGGGAATCAGTGATCCGAATAAACCCATTGGCTCGTTTGTCTTTTTGGGTCCAACCGGCGTCGGTAAAACCGAAACTGCCAAGGCGTTGGCCGAATTTTTGTTCAATGACGAAAATGCACTTGTGCGTATTGACATGAGTGAGTACATGGAAAAACACGCGGTCAGTCGTCTGATTGGCGCGCCTCCAGGGTATGTCGGGCACGAAGAAGGTGGGCAGTTAACCGAAGCTGTGCGTAGGCGCCCGTATAGTATTGTGCTGTTTGATGAAATCGAAAAAGCCCATAGCGATGTTTTCAATGTGCTTTTGCAAGTTCTTGATGATGGGCGTTTGACCGATAGTCAAGGCCGTACAGTAGACTTTCGTAATACCGTATTGATCATGACCTCTAATATTGGTAGCCCGATTATTCTCGAACATGCCGGACAAGACAAAAGCAAGTATGAAAAGCAGGTCATGCAAGAATTGCATAAAACTTTCAGGCCCGAATTCATCAACCGTATCGATGATATTGTGATTTTTGAAGGACTCAAAAAACAGGAGATCCACCATATTGTCGATATCCAAATCCAGCGTTTGAGCAAACGTTTGCAAGCGCAAGATATTGCTCTTAGCGTGACCGATGCTGCCAAAGATGAACTAGCAAGACTCGGCTTTGATCCAGCTTTCGGCGCGCGTCCTCTTAAACGTGTGATTCAAACCCATCTTGAAAATGCGATTGCCGATTACATTTTGGATCATGAAAACATGCATGCAAAGATTACCATCGATTTTGATGGTAAGTGGCGTATTCGTGCTTAGATAGCTTACGTTATCCAAGCTGGATTATGAAACTCGGTAGATTGAGCCTTGATTTTCTGTACTCATTGACCTCTATCTTGAGGATCCAGATGTAGAACCAGAGGTTGTACTGGTGCTGCCTGAAGAGCTGCCGCCACCTCCAGATGACTGTGGGTTATCAAATTCAAATGTTAAGATAGGCGTGCGTAAGAATGAATGACCATTATCATAACTCTCAATCAGCATCATGCTCACATAACAACTGTCAAGATCAGATTGGCTACCAAGTGTAGAAAGCGCGTAGGGAATGGTAAAATCATAAGTGCCAGTGGCGCCGGTATCGATACCGAGATCGCCATTGGTGATGCCGTGGCCAATACACTGCTTGTTGATACCGCTGGGATCAAAAAGCGCTACTTCACCTGCTGAACCTGAGGCGACAGCACCAATGGTTCCTGGAGCAGATACAGGGCCATATGCATCAGAATCTGTTGAGCTATCAGCGCCCGAGACAGAGCTGTATGCATAGTACGTTGGTGTTCCTGGTGCAACTGGATACCCTAAGTCCTCCCAAGAGCTGGATGCATCAAAAATCAATGGGGTAAATGCATCTCCGCCACTAAAGCCAGAATGATCATAGGCGGAATAACCACCATTGGCTGCGTCGACATTCACAAAAAAGAAATTCTCAACCATGAACGCGGTTTGCAAATCTGCAATGGTTTTGATGATGACAAAGCTTTCGGCTTTACGTGCTTTTTTTTTGTATTTGCTGACCTCGGGCAGCGCAATGGTTGTCATGATCCCAACAATTGAGACGACAATCATCAACTCAATGATGGTAAAGCCTCTGGCTTCTATTTGATGGGGTAAACGCCTCATGCCTTTCTCCATTGTACCATGTAATTGTGCTTTTCATGGTATGTTTCACTTTTTTTGACCTATAGGAGTGACTTTGGAAACATTTATTGACGCAAAACCCATAAAAATAAGCCAACAAAAAGGAGAAATGCATCAAGTTTAGATTTGATCATGCCCGCGCAGAACATAGATGCTTATAGTTTTTTCAATTGTTGTCTTTTCTTGCGTTCTTTTTTGGATTTTCTACGCGGATTGCCCCTTTTTTTGGTGCTGATTTTGGGGATCTCATTGGATACATCTTCATCAAAGACGCTGGTTTGTCTTTTGCTTTGCATGCGCGTGAGAAAAGCTTCGGATTCAAAATAGGTCAGTAAGTTTGCGCTGGCGGCTTTTTGGATTTTGCGATCACTGGAGACAACAAGTACTTCTCTATGGGTGTTTTCTTCCATAAACGCAATCATATGATCGTCCGCAGTTTCATGTAAGGGCGTATAAACGACTTTGATATTTTCAATAATCATTTCATCGCCATAGCGCGTACCTTGATGGGTGCCATCAAAAAAAACAATAAACTCATGGTTGGCGGTTTTTTTATACGCAACCAGTTTTGCAATCAGTTGTTCTCGTTCAAGGTGATTGGCTTTGCCTAAAAGGTTATAGCCATCTATAATTACAACAGCCACGGGACTTATATTTCAAAATCGATACCCGTAGGTTCGAGCAAGACCATAAAATTCTTTAAAGTGCTTTGAATTTCTTGAGGGGTAGTGGGCTGATTGGGGAAAAAAGTTACATTGGTCGATTGTCCTTGCTTATCAAAAGAAAAAGTAATTTGTGCTTTGATGGCTTTGTTCATTTTTTTGACGATGCTGGTGATTTTACCGATATCGGAATATTCAAAGAAAATTTCTGTGCCCAAATGGTCCTCCATATGGCGAATTTTACCATGACTTTCGTAGGATATTTTTAAGTGTTCTTTTTTAGGTCCTTGCACAGACTGCGCAAAGGTAAGATTACCACTGCGATCGTAACGGTAGCGCAATACCCGGCCGCTGCTCTCGGTTATATTGGCAATACTTTGAAAGCGTGGCTCATATTGAAATGACGTTTTTTCACCGGCAGCATTGGTTCTGGATTGTAAGTTACCCTGGTCATCATATTCAAAAATGTCATTGATGCCATTGCTGCTTTTGATACTGATCGGCTTGCCGCAACAAGCTGAAAGTACAGTGGTAGTGGTGACCTTTTTCGGATCAATATGAATGATTTTGTTTTCGCTATCGATATAGCGATACTCATTGGTCGAGGTCCCGCCTTCGGTGACCTTTGTCCAGAACGCATTGCCATCTTTGCCATACTCAAAAGTCGATTTTTTTGATCCGGGTCCATTTTGCTCAGCTACACGTCCGTTCTTGGTATAGGTAATCAGCGTTTTGGTGCCGTCTTCAAAAGTGACGGAGGTCATACGATTGAAATTGTCATAGCCGTATTGCATGGTTTTTTTATCCAGGCCGGTAAAAGAAATCAAGCGGAGCTTATCATCATACCCATAACTTAGTTTGCGCTGAAAGGTATCAGCAACAGATATGATTTTATTGCTTTTGTTATAAGCAATCTCAATATGATTCGAGCAGCCATCATAAATGCGATGCAAACGACTGGTCGTATCATAGGAAAACCGCAAAGTATTGCTGTTACGGTCTTCGATCTTGATCAATAGGCCCTTTTCATTGTAGGTTTCAACTTGGCCAATTTCATTTTCGCGGGTAAAGCCTGTACCCGCTTTGGTTAAATAAGACGTACCACGGTTTTTTGAAACATATTTGCCACTGGGAGAAAGATTTGAAACTTTGACATAACGTTCTTGTAAACTTTGATAGTAAGCCGGATCATTAAAAAGTTTTTTTTCTAAGTCTTGATAATAAGCTTCACCTTTGCCGGCTTTGTTTTTCGTGTACCGGATGTCTTCGTCTTTTTTTTTCTCGACAATCAATGCAATGATGTCTTTTTGCGATTGGTATTTGTTTTCAACCGGAAGATATTCATTGACGTACCCATCAGCTTCAACAATTTTTAAACCGTCCTGTTGACCGACAATAATTTGGATATCGTAATTAAAAGTCCAGCCATGTCCAAACGGGCCGTTTTTGGTAGAGAAACTGTTGTAGGAACGATAGACTTCCAGGGGATAGTTAAAGCATGGCATATAATAATCTTGCAGAGGAAGAAAAAAATTGCCTGTGCGTGTATTGACCGGATCAGGCGCGTGATGCACAAACAAAATATCACCCGTCCGGCCTTTACCCAGGTCAGTAGCCTGCGCCAGGCTGGCAAAAAATAAGAAAAATATGATAATAGGCCCTTGTTTTGTCATTTGATACATTATCCTTGCTATAGGTAAAAAGGTCAATGAGCTTTTTTTTGGGTTTGTACCCAGGTAATTTTTTCTTGTAACAGCATGTTATCAGGTTCAAATTGTAGCGCAAAACGTAAGTTGACCAGCGCACCTTCAAGGTTTTTTTGTTTGATATCATCTAACGCCAGTGCGTAATATTCCTTGGCTTTGAAATGCTTAGGTGGCGCAGTGGGATCGGTAACTTGATGACTGCCATCGGGAGACAGAAGGCTGTTGTCGTAGGTTTTTCTTGTATTGATATTGCGCAGAATGCGGTAGGCCGATGCCATCTCTTTAAATACGCGCGTCGAAATCTCGTGTAGTTGCTGACCTTTTTGGTTATAGAAATGATCCGGGTGAAAGTATCGACAGCACAAGCGATAGGCGTCATGAATATCTTTGCGTGATGCATTGGGGTTGACAGCCAAGAGTTGATAATAAGTCATTGACTCAAACTTTGCAGAAATGGCCAGTAAAATAATTTCTCGGCCATTGTCAGGACTTTTTTCTAAAATATAGCTACGTAATGATGGAAGGTCAGGACGGGTTTCCAAAGCGCGTGTAAAGGCTTTGATCGCATGGTCTCTTTGTTGCAGGAACAAGCAGAGTTTACCCAATAAAAATAGAGGCTCATAGCGATGGGGATTCTGCTGGATATGATGTTTGACAAGTTCAAAGGATTTTTTTTGGTAGGAAGGATTTTGAATTTCTCCAGAAGTCAACGCGCCCTCGACAAACAAAATCGATAAAGCCACAGAATCAGGATCCTTTTGTAAGTGGTTATAGGCAACTTGCAGCGCTTGCTTGTGTTGTTTTTGTTGTTGGTACTGCTTGAACTTTGCAATAACTGGGTCAGCCGCGAACGATTGTGTTAGTGGTTTTTGTAATTGGGCGGCGTATTTTTGGCGCGCATCAGTGTGGATCAGTGTTTGATAGGCCTGATCTATTTTTTTTCGTAGATTTTGCGTGAGATTTTCTTCTGAAGCATGAAAAAGGTCATCATTGTCTTGATGCAGTAGCGTTGATTGCAAATACTTGTATTGTTTTTCAACCAAAGCAAGTGGCGCCTCATCATCGATATCAAACCATTGATAATAATCTGTATCAAGAGTCAGTGCATGAAAATCCATGATGGATTGGCGCATTGTTTTTTGCTGCGGGCTGAGCATAGCAACATGGCTCGTCTGAATAAATTGAGCTTGATTGGAAATTTTGACCCAACCAAGTAGCGAAAACCATAGTAGATGTCGTTGGATTTCCTCCAGGGTAAGTAAACTATTGGATGTTATGGTGTTAAGTTGGTTGGATTGTCCTATGATACTACGCAATCCTACAACGGTTTTGTCATTGCTTTGCAATGGAAATTTTTCAGTGGTTGTGATGATTGCATCACTTTGTTCTAAAAGAGGTTGAATGCTATAGAGTTCGTGTTGATTGAAACAGTCGATGCTTTGTTTGATCAAGCTGGGGCCATCACATAATACAGCGGTTGCTTGCGAAAAAATTTTGTTTTCAAATGCTACGGTATGAGAAGGTGTTCGAAAAATTTGTTGAACAACAAATAACACATACTTTGCTTTCCAATCGCGTAGCTGCGTATTGCTCATGTTCAAGTTTTCAGTGGCCAATTCCCATTGGCGCATGTCAGGTTGGCTTGATTTTTCAAGGTAGATATCAAAATGCTGTTGATCCAAAACATTTTGCATAAATAAAAAATAGCCTGGCAGTTCTTCAGCAAGTGTGGACATCGCAGTGATGCATAAACCATCACGAAACAAAAGTTTGCGCAGGCAATGATCTTGCCGCAAGTCCAAAATACCGCTGCGCTGGTTTCGATAAATCGAAGCCAGATGTTGTAAAACACCGACGCGGTCTAAGACAATACTTTCTTGTTGCATCACAGCTTAGGTTTGAAAATCAAATTGGGAAGCATTGGATAGTTCTTGTACGCGCTCTTTTTCTAGTCTTCCGGCGGCAATCAATTGTATCGATTCTTTGGCGCCAGTGTCAGTGTTGATGGCGGTGACATTTAAGATGCCGTTGGTATCGATTTCAAAATTCACATCTACGGAGACTTCACCCGCCAATCCCCGGGGCAAGTTATCAAGCAAAAATTCACCCAGGAGTTCATTTTGTGTCGCTGTTTTGCTTTCACCCTGATAAACGCTGATGCGTACGGATTTTTGGTTGTCTACGTTGGTGGTAAAATGTTCTGTATGATCGAGCGGCAGCGGTGTATTGATTTCAACAATCCGATGTAGCAACCCACCTCGAATTTCAATACCCAACGAAAGTGGAGTAAGGTCCACCAACACAACATCCTTTTGACCGCCTGTAAGGATATCGCCTTGAATGGCAGCGCCAACGGCAACAACTTGATCAGGGTCAATGTTGCTTTGCGGTGTGAGTTGAAAATAAGCTTGCGTATATTCTTGTAAAAGCGGCATACGTGTAGGTCCGCCAACCAGGATCAATCCATTGATGTCTGAATTACGAATACCGGCGTGAGAAAAAGCTTCATCGCAGACCTGAAAAGTTTTCTGCATCAGATCGTGAACGAGCTCTTTGAGTTGGTTTTGGTCAAAAGTCATTTCAAACTTGGCCGTAGCGTCAGAGGTGATGGGCGGATCTAAACGAATCACAACACTGGAAGAGTCATTGAGGGCGATCCGGGCTTGTTCGGCCTGACTGCGTAGATCTTGATAAAGTATAGGGTCCTGACCTGGGTCATAATCATATTTACGGACATACTCATCCGTGATCCAGTCAATGATGCGGTCATCAAAATCTTCGCCACCAAGATATGTGTCCCCGGCGCTTGAAATAACTTCAAACACGCCGTCACCTAATTCTAAAATAGAGATATCAAAAGTGCCTCCACCTAAGTCATAAACGGCAACCGTTTTTTGTTCGTTTTTGCCATAACCATAGGCAAGGGCAGCAGCAGTAGGCTCATTGATGATGCGAATGATGTCCAGACCAGCAATTCTGCCTGCGTCAATGGTAGCCGAGCGTTGGTTATCATTGAAATAGGCCGGAACAGTCACCACCGCTTTGCGAAAGGTTTCGCCAAAATAACTCTCAGCAATGTATTTCATTTTTTTGAGAATGGCCGCAGAGACTTCTTGCAGGGTGTAGGCTTGGCCATTGATTTCTAAAAGCACGCTGTGCTCCGAGCCTTCGATGATTTTATAGGGCATGATGGCTTTGGCTTTTTTGACTTCTGCAGAAAAGTATTTGCGTCCAATCAAGCGCTTGGAAGCATAGACCGTTTGATTGGGATGACTACTCAGTTTGGGTTTGGCTTCCACTCCAACCAAAATACGCCCATCTTGACCAAAATGGACAATCGAGGGGTGAATTTTGACGCCGTTGGCATCCGGTATAACAAATGCATTTTGATTATGCATGACTGCTACACAAGAGTTAGAAGTGCCTAAATCGATTCCGAGTACTTTTTCCATCATTGACCCTACATTCTATCAATGCTAGAGCAATGCACGAAAGAAAAAAATGCATTCCTTATCCGTTACATATGAAGATGTTGTCCAAGCGCAGCAAAGAATGCTCGATACACTGCCGGCAACCCCCATGTCTGTCTTGTCTTGCCCCAAAATCAATCACAAAGTTCATTTGAAATTAGATATTTTGCAACGAACCGGCTCCTTTAAAGAGCGTGGGGCGCTCAACGCTCTTTTGCAGATTCAAGCTGAAGGTAAAACCCAAAAAGTCATTGGGGCTTCGGCAGGCAACCATGCGCAAGCGGTGAGTTATCATGGGTATAAGCTCGGTATGGAAGTATCGATGATTATGCCGACGCATACGCCGATCAATAAAGTATTATCCACACAAAAATGGGGCGCCCATGTTGAGCTTTTGGGTGATACGGTGGACCAAGGTATTACCATGGCCAAAGAGCGTGCCCAAACTTCGGGTGAGGCCTTTGTCCATGCTTTTGATGATCCGCGCATCATTGCGGGGCAAGGTGTATGCGCGTTGGAAATTTTACAACAACTGCAGCATGTTGATTATATCGTTGTCCCTATCGGGGGTGGTGGATATATTTCTGGTATTGCGACTGTGATCAAGCATGTCAGTCCAAAGACCAAAGTCATTGGCGTACAAACCGAAAGCTATCCGCATATTGCCCGTGCCTACCAAGGTAAACCATTTCAAGCGGATCCAAAAAGCAGTACCATCGCCGATGGTATTGCGGTCAAAGGTATTGGCGAGCATACCTTGCCGATCATCCAGGCTTTGGTCGATGAGATTGTACTGGTGAACGATCAAGATATTGCGCAAGCCATTTTATATCTTTTGCAAAATCGGAAAATTTTGGCCGAAGGTGCTGGAGCGACTGGCTTTGCGGCCATTTTGTCAGAAAAAATCATCATCCCTGAAGGTAAAACCATTGTTACCCCGATATGTGGGGGTAACATTGATATGAACCTTTTGTCGCGGATCATCGAAAAAGGCTTTTTACGCGAAAAACGTTTGCTGAAAGTCAATGTGGTGATTTCCGATCGACCAGGTTCGCTGCATCAGCTTACCGGCGTCCTTGCATCGGTGGGGGCCAATATCTTAAACATCCAACATGATCGCGTTTCGACCAACATTCCCTTTTACAATACCGGCACCGAGCTGATCTTAGAGACCAAAGGCGAAGAGCATGCCGATCAAATCATCAAAGCCTTAGAAACCCATTGCTACCGCGTCAAAGTGCGTACATAGATACGTGTTAAAAGCAGGGTTCGTTTTGTTACATTGGATTTAATCTCTTGTTGGGTCGAATTCCCCGCAGCTTTGCTACGTAGAATTCTCAATGAGGGTTCTTTTAGGATGCCCCAGAGATTGCTCCGGGGTTAGTGTTTTTGCAAACGTGGTGCCGCCGCCACAGCCGGAATACTTTACATTTGTTGACACATATGATAATGCTTCGCATTATAAATTCGGTTGTTGGGGGAAAGTACATGCAATTACAAACATTGATATTTTTGAGTTTATTTTTACTGACAAATTTTATTCACCGGCAAGCGTCAGCTCACCCAAATGGTGCAGCCTACTACAAGAGAAAACTCGAATGTAAAAAAACCCAAGGCATGCATGTAAAAAGTACTTATTTGGACTGCGAAGATTTTCATTCGACCTACAGATTTTCTTTCGGTGGATATCAGACAGAAGTTCTATGGCCTGAAAACGAATCCATTTGGGTGGAATGTAGAATGGTTTACCGCGAGGGTGATTACGCATTTGATGAGATGATCACAGGGATGGATCAAGCTGTACGTAAGAGAAAATTCGCGATCCAAAAATGGAGAAGCCAAACAGATAAAGCACTAAGTTTCACGGCCCAACACCCTGATAATCATCAGATTAGCTATCTCTGTGATGTCAAAGCAGACAGTGGGACAGTGACTTCCAATACACTTAAGGCACTTAATTTCTCTCAAAGTATTCTCGAGGCAAAAACCAAGATTTGGGAAAACTATCCAGTTGCCGAAGGTGAAAAACTTACCTTAATCCCAACTTTGCAAGAAGAAAATTTCAATGGCAAAGTATTTTTTCAGCTGCCAATCCTTGGTGCAAGAGAGTTCGTGCGCGTATACACAACAAGAGGTGGTGAGAAACTTGTCATCAAACACCGCTTTGACGACTTTGAAGTGAACTATGCTATTGCAGCCTATTTGTTTTCAAAAAACGAACACATCGCCAATGTACCTAAAACAGAGGGATTTAGGGTCGATGGAAAAAACTATGTTGTTATGCCAATGATTGAAGGAGAGATAAAAACCCAACAACCACCATCATTTGACACTTCGGTAGAAGATCTATTTGACCACTATTTGGACGCGGAAGTCTTTGTATTTGATGCGATCGTTGCGCATGGAGATATCGACTTTGAAAACAACCTTCTAACAGATCCCAATGGTGCCTATTGGTTCATTGACAATCAATATGCGTTTTCTTCTCGAACAGACGGGGATCGGTCCACTCAAGAAAATCATTTCCATATTAATTTTAGTCCTGCGCTGGTCAAGGCACTGGTGCCCATTGAAGAAAATATTTCGGACAGTGCGTATCGGGATATGAAAACACCTAAAAAGCTTTACCAAATTTTAGACGAAGCGCTAAAGAGGCAGAAAGACAAAGTGGAAAAGATTGTTTCGAAAGATCAGCGTTACTATCAAGAAAAGTACGGAACCTTTCTAGAAGAAAGTGCAATCAAAAATCTTATGATCAGGCTACAATTCTTAAAAAATCGGTTGGAACAACTCGATTGATCTAAAATCAATACTTACCCGGTAATGATTGATTCATTCAATCGGGTTTTTTCATACCTGGGAAGCCAGGGGGTTAGGATTTTTGCGATGATATTTTATTTGACGGATATTTATATAGCGTAAGCTACTTCCACCTCACCTTTAACAGCAAAATGCATCAACTGTGCACTGGGCATACCCACATATCCTCTGACTGGAGATCGCTAGTGCCTAGTTCTATAAAATGTTTCTATGCAGATAGGTAGGAAAGGTCCTTGATGCGCACATTTTATCTGAATAGAGTTGGCTAACACATTGATATCAATGCCTAAACTATTTTTCATTTATTTCGTTGGCGAAAAACGGCCAATTTGTGTAAAATGAACTTTGGTTACGGCAAAAAATGCTTAAATTTTGCACAGCTATAACTTGATTGACAAAATTGTGCCAATTAAGGTGTGAATATGAGCAATAGCAAGAAGGATATCGATGACAGTTGAATATGAAAAAACCCAACCCCTGGTCAAAGAGAAACAAATCGGTGACCAACAGGGTGCGGGCGACCTTCTGGAAAAATCTTATCTGGTGGCCATGACTGGCCCGCATGCTGGCACGGTATTTACATTACAACAAGGTGAAATGGTTGCTGGCCGGACGCCAGAGACGGATATTTTTTTGCAAGATCATCAGGTCTCGCGCAAACATGCCCAGTTTACAGTGCTACATGGTGAAACTCAAATCAATGATTTAGGCAGTACCAACGGCACCTTTGTCAATGGTAAGAAACTGAGCGAAGAGGTGAGTTTATCCGATGGGGATGAAGTGCAAATCGGCGCGACCAATTTTCGCTTTTCTATTCATAACCCCATCGATGGCAATAAACTGGGCTTAAACAACCATGGATACTTTGAAACCCGCTTGCAAGAAGAGCTTGACCGCGCTGCGCGCTATAATCGAAATCTCTCTGTATTGATGATCGGTCCATCATTGGATCCGGCAGAGGTGCAAAAACACAGCGCGCTTTTAAGTCAAGAATATCCACAGGTGGTGCAATATTTACAAAATATCATTCGCACCATGGATCTGCTGGCGCATTTCGGGAAATACGAATTGGAACTGATTCTTCCGGAAACCGACAAAACTTCTGCGATTCAATTGGCCGAAAGAATTTCCAATGAGTCGCAATTTAACAAAGACATCACACTTTCGGTTGGGATTGCCAATTTTCCCGAAGACGGGAGTACCGCTGATTTGATTATTGAACGATCTCGAAAAGCGCTCAAACAAGCGCGCGCTTCCAAGGGCAGTTCACCTGTTGTGCAGCACGAGGAAGAACCGCGGCGTATCATGCTCACCGGACAAAAAGAAATCATTGTTCGCAGCGAAAAGATGAAAGAGCTCTTTGATGTGATCGAGCGCATTTCGAAATCCAATATTACTGTGCTTGTGCAAGGGGAAACCGGTGTTGGTAAAGAGGTTGTCGCTGAAGCAACGCACTCAAGAAGCAATCGTAGTGACAAACCGTTGGTTTGTATCAATTGTGCCGCCATTACCGAGACGCTGTTGGAATCCGAACTATTTGGGCATGAAAAAGGAGCCTTTACCGGTGCTGACCAGCGTAAAATTGGTTTGTTTGAAACCGCGCAGGGAGGGACCATCTTCTTGGATGAAATTGGAGAAATGCCACTAAAAACCCAAGCCAAACTGCTACGGGTTTTGCAAGAAAAGACTATCATGCGTATTGGATCCAACAAAGAAATATCTATCGACGTGCGCGTGGTCGCGGCAACCAACCGCAAACTCGAAGAACAAGTGGCGCAGAATTTATTTCGTGAAGATTTGTTCTATCGTCTTAATGCTGCAACGCTGACCATCCCCCCTTTGCGTGAACGCAAAGAAGAGATTCCATATTTGAGCAAAATGTTTGTCAAAACCTGCTGCGAAGAAAATGGATTTCATCAAAAAACATTAAGCCCGGAAGCCATGGACTTGTTAATGAACTTTTCATGGCCAGGCAATATCCGTGAGCTTAAAAACACCATTGAGCGATCTGTCATTATCTCGGAAGGGGATACAATTTTTAAAGAATCGCTTTCAAGTAAATTAACTTCAGAAGATTCGATGCCAGCCATGGCTTCGTTTGCTGATATGGGTTCAGCACCTGGAGTTGAAGGCAACGATACGACGGTTGTCGGTGATATGAAAGAAGTCATTGCAGCCTACGAGCGTGATTTGATCATCAATGCACTGAAGAAAGTCAATTGGAACCAAACAAAGGCAGCAGATTTATTGAATGTGCCAAGGAGGACATTGGTATCGAAAATTAAAAAATACGATATTGCCAAAGACTAAAATATTTTGATGGCAATTGCATATCAGGGTTTTTGGTAGGGTAAAAACGTGAAGGAGAAAGTGTTGATAGAAGCGTATAAAGACACCATGGGTTTTTTTCGTGATAAGATCAAAAAAATTCTTTCTGATAAAAAACTCAACATTGATGAGGCGACAGAATTTTATGTCGTCAATCTTCTGACCTCGCTCTCGCATATCCCAAGTGCTTCATCACAATGCGATCACCGCCAAGCCCTGGCTTTGATTTTGGCCAAAGCTTCAGATGCGCAGAACTTACAAGAAAAATTTCTAGGCTTTAAAACACTCGGTGATCAAGCCCTGTTTATTTCTGGATTTTTCAGCGATAGTCTCAAAGAAAAAATTGTCGATGTTGATTATTATATGACCATGGGTATACATGCCTACCAGGTGCTTTCGGGCCTTAGCACGCATCGCCAGTTTTCTAGCGTGTTTTTAGAAATGGCGATGAAATTTCATTTTCTTGTGGATGCCTTGGCTGAACTTAGCGAAGAGTGTCAAATGACCTCCAACGAAGATTTACTGCGTGTATATGATCGTTGGTCGACGACCAAAAGTGAGCGCCTCTTGCAAATATTGCGGGATGGGGGACTTGACCCGCTGCAAATCAAAAAAGAAAAGAAGTTTCATTAATATGCTACTTGCATTGATACAGGAAAAAATTCAAAAACTCTATAGTCTGGAAGATATTCCAGATATTTCGAAATTTTTGATCTCCAAAGACAAAATTGAATCACTACATCTGATGGTAAGGCCACAAGTGGTTGTGAGGCAACAAGGAGAAGAGGTTGAGCTGGGCGTGTACTTAGGTGAATCATTAGAGGATGTCGAGACTGTCGATGCCTATGCTGTTTTGGTTGAAGAGGTAAGCCATTTTATTTATTTGTTCTGGAATTTAACCCATGATCAACCGTTTTCCTTGCTAGATGTTGAAGTGCAAGGTGAAATCGACAAATTTTTGTTTTTTGCGGATCAGCTTGGTTTTTCAGATCAAGTTGTGCAGAAAATATTTGGTCATTATTTGCTTCGTGAAAATTTGCCTCCAGAAGAAACCCAGCGTTATCACCAGGCGCATCGCTTGGGCCAGCGCTTTATTCGAAAAATGTTACGTGCTGATTTAAAGTATACTGAAACACTAAAATTTTTACGTGCGTTTTATCGACAAGGATCTGCAAAACGCATACGCCAAATTTATCATGCACTATAATTTGCAAAAATAAAGCGCTGATGTGATTTTGTAAAAACGATGTCAAAAAAACTTGTCGGAAAGGATAAGGGGTGGTAGCGCTATGGTCATGACAGTCGGTAAAGATAAAAGAGAGTCGAAACGAGTCCCCATTAAATTTCAGGTCGATTTTCATTCGGACGGACATTTTTTGATTGAATACGCGACCAATATCAGTGAGCAGGGAATCTTCATTCAAACCAATCAACCGATGAAAAAAGGTACACGTGTTGAGCTTGAGTTTTCTTTGCCTGATTCAAAGCTGAAAATCAAAGCGCTTGGTACAGTGGCATGGGTGAATCCGTACCGCAATAATCCCGAAAAAGACTACAATCCGGGCATGGGCATTCAGTTTGAAAATCTTTCAGATATTGATCGAGAGACCCTGCTAAATTGCATCAAAAAAGTAGCAGTTTTATAGACATTTGCCCTTAGTTTTTATTCATATGTGACCATAAAATTTCAACCAAGGCTTTACGGTATTGCAGTTGTGAGGTCAGTAGTGGGTTGATTGCCCAAACTTGTTTTTCAGAGATGTATAAGAAAGATCGAGCGGGCTGTTTGGCAAACGTATCAAAGTATTGTTGATCGATGACCAGTTTGCGACCAATAAATTGGAACTGGGTTAGGGTTTTGATCCTTGAATGATCGTTGATCAAGGTTTTGAGCATATTCAGGGTTTTTTCATCATTTGCATCACTGGTAAAAATATAAGATAGTTCATTACGTTGCAGGCTTTTTTCGATTTTACGTTTTTCCGATTGCACAGCTTGAAATAATGCTACGGTATCGACATTTTTCATTTTTTCTAAGGTTTCGATCACCGATTCACCGGCATGTTTTTTATAGTCTTGTGATTGGTCCGCGTATTTTTCTGAAGCGCGGGCTACTTCATGGCTATTGGGCGGGGTGATCGCGACCAAAGCTTGCGCGATATTTTGCATCGCTTGTTTATGCGCTTGTTGACTCTTGTTGTTGCCACCACATTGGTTCATCATCTTGGCCATCGATGTAGCATTGGCGTAAGCAGAGCTGGTGTCGCCATTGCCTGTGCTAGAAGCCTGCCCACCGGCAAGAGAACTGCCTATATTGCCTTGATACGCATCTTTGAGAAGACGGTTCCAACTAAGTACATTGGCTGTGGAAATTGTATCGGGCTGCTTTTCTAAAGCATCTTCTTCAAAAAGAGATGTGTAGCCGCTCACATTTGAAATTTTAACCGTCTTTTCCTGCTGCGCAGCTATATGCTCTTGGATTGTGGGAAGAGCTTGATTGCTATACAAAGCTTCATAAACAACAGAGTAAGCAATCTGACCTTCTTTTTGACTAGAAAATGTAATCAGGGTTTTGTTTTTAACGATGAGGCGATAGCTGTACTTGCCAATGGAAAACACAGCTTTCTCGAAGCGATCTTGGCCATACTGGTTGGTTTCGGTTTTGAGTGTGGATTGGATGTGGTGGACTTGATCGATTTTTTGTATCAAAACAGAAAAGGCAGGGGAATGCTGCTCGGCCCATACCAGTGGTATGCACAGTAGCACAGCAAGAATAGAAAAAAGCTTCATCATATCCATAATAACATGTTAAAATGATTGGTAAAAGGTTGTAAAAATTCAAAAAAGCTTAAATGGAGCATGATGAAGCCCAAACACTTGGAAAAACGTAAATATTCCCGGATTGAAGCGAAGATCAAGGTCTCTTTCCAAACCTTGGAGGATTTAAAAACAGAATATACCCGTAATATCAGTGCAGGCGGTATTTTTTTAAAAACGACCCAGCTGCTTGACCCCAATGCGGATATTGAATTGACCTTGTTCTTTCCTGGAGATTTGGGCAATGTCAATATCAAAGGGCGGGTGATTCGATTGATGTCAATGACGCATCCTGTAGATCCGGATTTGCAGCTTTATGGTGTAGGTATTC
>JAGRMV010000139.1 GCA_020441045.1 Deltaproteobacteria bacterium
ATGCAATCTCAGCGTGGCATTGTCCAGAGTATCGAAGACAAAAAATATATGAGAGGAGCAACCATCTTCCAAGTGCATATTTTACAAGAAAGCTTGGATCTGGCGCGTTTTCTGGCTTCACTACAGGTGTCTGGAAAGAAAATTGAAGTGGTTGAGCAGCAAGGACGCATAGTGGCCATTGAGCTTCGATAAAATGCTTTATCATTGATTCTTCTATATCGTTTCAACCCAAGGCTTTTGCATGGGCATCTACTTTTTTCAAACAGCTGCGCAAGTATTGAAAAAAGTAGATGCCCATGCACGTCATATCAAGATCGATTTTTTCGATGGCAGGGGGAAGTAAAAAAATAGACAAGGCGAATACCTTGTTTTTTTAAGCTTGCGTTGTCTTGTAGAGCGGTGCTTTTGTTTTTTGTGTAAGTTTATGAATTTAAACTATTCGCGGTAAAAGAAGACATCCATTGCATTTGGGAAGGGCTTTGCATCAAACTCTAAAAAACTTTTTTCCATCATAAACATGGTAAGAACCACGTGGCCGCTTTCAATGGTTGCGTCAATTTTTGCAATGGGACTTTTATTGACCTGCATCGGGAAGGTCTGGTTGAGTTTGGTGATGGTGTTAAAGGTAAAAACAATACGATACGGTGATTTGAGCTTTTCTACCTGATAATTGGCATAGTTACCATCTCCCAAAAAAGTGACTTTCAGGAAGTCTCCTTGGTCATCGATTGAAATTGTATCTATACTGCCTGTGGTAGAAGTATGGGTCTCTTCTGGAACTTGTGGTGTGACCGAAGGCAGTAGGTTGCTATTGTTTACAGTTGCTGCACGTGTCGGCATCAGTTTAATGTTGAACTGCTGTTCAATCCAGCCAACACCATGTCTAAAAAAAAGAATAAGCCCGACAATGATCAATACCACACCAAACGTGCGGTAGAGTTTGGTCACTAAAGGCTTTTGCGGTTGGTTGCGTCGGGTCAGTGTTTCGTGGATTTGTACGTGTCTGGTTTCGCCTGCCAGGCCATTTCCGGCATGGTGGACATTTTCTTCGTCCCGTGTTGAAACTTGCATTTCAAGTTTGTTATCAGGACTTTGTAAAGACAGTGCAGGTAGCGTGTTATCCACAATGACGGTTTTTTCAGGTTGAATCAGATCAGAGCTACGTTCGTTTTCGGCGACGGTGATTTCTTTCTTTGCGCGGGTGACGGTCATGACGCTTTTTTTCTTCGGGCGGCTTTTTTTCTTGGCTGGAGCTGCGTCTTGTTCTGCGTTGCTGCCTTGGCTTAAGCCAATGAATTTTTCTATGCTGGCTTTGGTTTCTGCTGACGGATTTAAAAAAGCAATGACCATGCCTTTTTTCGACGAGTCGTCATCTGAGACTTTGTGGACAAAACCTTTGAGCAGAATCGGATTTTCTTTGGCCAGTTTAAGTTCTAGCAAAAGTTCGCTGTTAGTAGGAATAATTTGTGGAGAAAACACCAACACGCCTTTGAGGTTCATCTTGGCAACCAATAGCAAAAATTCTTGCCCTGTGGCTAAAACCGATATTTTAATTTTGGCTCTCATTACGTCTAGCCTCCCAATGTAACAAAAACGACGAAAGTTAAAATAAAAAAATCCATGATTTCGACCACCTATCGCAGTTTTTTGACCATCTGCGGAAATCTCGTCTTGGCAGGCTTGAAACAACCGTAAATTGGATTTACTTGTTTTGGGATTATTGCTACAATGACACTCATGTTTGGTTTAGGTGTCCCAGAATTGTTGATTATTTCACTCATTGTCGTAGTTTTGTTTGGCGCCAAACGCATCCCTGAAATTTTCGGTGGTCTTGGCAAAGGCATCCGCGATTTCAAAAAGGGCCTGCAGGATGAAGAAACCAAACCACCCCAAGACAAAATCGATACCGAAAACAAAAGATAGTCCTGTTTTTACAAACGGGCGCTTGCCTATCAAAATTTTTTTAACAGCCATCGGTGACTCGTTTTTTTAGCAAGTCGTCAAAGTTAGCTTGTTTTTTTTGGATTCTGCAGGATGGTTTTCATTAGACTAAATTTTAAAATGGTGCACAGGAAATGTGTTAGATAAATCCTGTAGTTTGGATAGAATTGATTTCAAAACATCACCTACTATGCATCTATTAGGTTTTTCAAAAGTGATCAGGGAGGCTTTCAATAAACGATTGTTACCAGTTGTAAAACATGTTCATAATAATGAAGACTTAGGTTTGTCTGGGGCATTGTATATTAGGATGATGATTAGCAGAATTGCAATAGTTCATTCAGCATGCGGCGTGTAGGTGCTCAAAGATATAGGAGAGTTGACTAAAGTTTATGGGGCAATTGTTGGCGTTATGGATTGAATTTCGTGTATAGGATATTGAATATGCGTTTGTAGGGTAAAAACAGCATCAGGAGGAATGTGATTTTTACAACAGTTGATTTCTTGTGTAACTGGTTCTGCTGAGACAAAATCGATCTCTAAAAAAAGCAGTGCTTGCGCATAAGGTGCCTTGTCAAAGTTATAGAGTGTGAGTGTGGCGATAGACTGATTTGATGCAGCTGTGACGATGGGATAGAGATCGATATCGACAATTTGAAGTCCTTGGTATGGTCCCTGATAGCCGTGTTGTACAAGCAGCTGGATATTTCGTATGCTAAATGGCACTTGTAAAAAAAACAAACCAGCGCGTAATCCTAGCAGGGTTAATGCGAGCATCATGACCAACTGTAAAAGACGTCCGCGTTTGTTCATTTTTTGTGTGAACCAGGGTTTTTTTTGCCAGCTGCTGTTTTTTTGGCCCTTTTTTTTGGCTCTTTGACCAAGCTGATGATGTGGATCGGTAAAGTAAAAATCCGTTTCTGATTGGCTGACAATGGGTTTGACTTCATCTTGGTTTTTCATAGGACAGAGCTAATCTAGCAAGCATGGGCAAGTTTGACAAACTAGGGTATAGTGCAGGGTGTGACGCTTAAGCTGCCTGATAAAGATATACAAAAACGCGTGCGGCAGTGGAAGAAAAATCTTCGTGTAATTGAGAGCGCATTTGAAAAAAAAGCCAAAAAGTCATGGCAACGTACATTGGATCCCCAAACGCAAGGTGCATTTGATAAAGCATTGGTCAAAAGCCATCGGTTGATGGTGGGAGACCATCGCCTGAATACCATACAAGCGATGGATTGGCTTAAGTTATTGTCACCGCATCTGAATGATCAGTGGACTTTTATCACAGATCGTTTTGATAAAAAGCAGCAGCAGCAAGTGCAGCTTTACTTGGATGGACAATGTCAGCAAAAAAAATTTTGGCAATCCCATGGGTGGCAAGCCCCATTGCAAAATTGTCCAGAAGGGGGTGTCGGACTTGTCCTTGAGATGGTGAAAAAGAAGAAACTTAAAACTATTTTTATGCATCCAACCGGCTCATTTGAGCAACAAACCAAGCGACTCTATCAAAAGTTGGGCAGTGTCGGCGCCGGAGAAAAGCTATTGATCTGGACTGGTAGCTTAAAAGTTGCACCGGTATGGGCAAAACAATGGCTGCCTCAGCAAATGACACCGATGATGATCAATATGGACAGTGGATCGATGTATGGTCGCAGCGTGAAACCATGGCTTTGCCAAGGGACATATTGGATCTCAACCAAACATCACCCATGTATAAATCTTGAATTATTGCGTTTATGGCAGGATGAAAAAACCGTTTTTGTTTTTCCTGAACAAGCTAAGGCGCAGATCCATACCTACATCCATGTTTTTCAAAATCTCTTGGCAAGACCTAAGAAAAAAATTCCTTTGCAATTGCTATCGTCTTTTTCAGCGTTGCCGTCAAAAACACTTGCTGGCATCGATGATACAGCCAAGCGTTTTATTGCAACCCGCATGCGCAAAATGGAAAGCGCAGTTCTGCCGCAAGAAAATATCGTTGTGGTTTCGCGCCTGGATCCGGCTTCACTGGCGGAGGAAGCCATGCATTTTTTGCGATTGCATCAGCGCACAGAAAAAAAATACGGACCTTGGGTGACGATTTGGGAAGAAGCATGGGGGATGTTTGGGAGTTTGCTGATTGATCCCAAACGCGAGATCGAAAACAAAGAGGGCAAAGAAATATGGGAAAGTGTGCATTTGATTGGATACACACTTGGACAATCGATGTATGAAGCTTGGGTAAAGAATCGTAAGCGTGCTGTCATCCGAGAAGCCTTTGACTGGATCACAGTAGATGAAGGCGAAGCCGAGCGCTTTGTTGAAAACATGCAAATATTATTATGGACGTAGATCGCGGTATGGGTGAAAAAAAACAGTTCAACGCCTTGGCATTTGGCATCGTATATTTTTTGATGTTTGCTGTGGCATTTGCCATGAACAAAGATGGCAAGATGATTTTGTATCCAGAGGTCGGTCCTGGGTTTTTTTACACT
The DNA here is from genome assembly GCA_020441045.1 of Deltaproteobacteria bacterium. Taxonomy (GTDB): domain Bacteria; phylum Bdellovibrionota_G; class JALEGL01; order JALEGL01; family JAGRMV01; genus JAGRMV01. Next base: position 4,419 of record JAGRMV010000139.1, read on the forward strand.
CTTTTGATGGACACTTTGATTGGCATTGGCGTCGGATTGGTTGTGGTTTTATTATCCCAATGGTTGACAGTTAAATCAAAAGCAATGCAGGACTTAAGTGCAGAGCTGTATGCAATTGTTGGTGAAATGCATTTGCAAGATGTGTTTTTTCTCGCTTGTTTTTTTTCGATCGGGGAAGAGTTTTTATTTCGAGGTATCGTACAGGGGCATTTTGGTTTACTCCTTGCTTCGATCCTGTTTGGTGTGTTGCACTCCGCGCCAGGACAAAAAGGCAGGATCTGGAGTCTTTTTGCCATGATCATGGGGTTGGTGCTTGGCGCCGAGTATCTATGGCGAAAAAACATATTCACCCCGATCTGGACACATTTTATTGTGAATTTCTTTAATGTCTATTTGCTACAAAACAAGATGAAAAAAACGACACCTGGATCTTAATCATTGAAAGTATATTGAATATCAAACAAGTTCCAGCCTTTGCAGGTTTTACAATGTTTTGGAATGCGATCAAATTTTTCCTGACAACTATCGCAGGCATAGGTCTTGTTGGCCGTAATCGAAGAGAGAAAATTTTCGATGGTGGGTAATGTATTCACATCTTGATGTTTATGAAAAAAAGCGACGCTATCTTTAAAGATTTGCAAGTTTGATGGATGCTGCTGGCTAGCATACACATAAAATTGTTTGGCTTTGTCATGTTGACTGGTTTTTTCATAGTATTTGGCCAGCGCGTGGTTGACATAAGGATGATTTTGATTCTGTTGATGGCAGCGGGTTAAAATTTGAAAATATTGATCATATTGGTTGGTTTCAAACAATAAATCTTCAAGCTTGTGAATCAAAAAAGCAGAGTGCTGGGTATATTGCATGATCATAGCAGTGAGCTTGTCTACGGCATCGGCGGTTTTGTTTTCTGCCAGGCAAAGCTGAACATACATAAGATCAAGTAGTGCAGACTTGCCAGATTGCGTAGCTTTTTTATACCACTTCTGAGCCTGGACGAGGTCACCTTCTTGCAAGTGTAACATGACCATTTCGGCATAAATAACATTGAATTGATCACGTTTGTCAGGTGTAAAGCGCAAAAGTTTTTTTAAAGTGTTTAAGGCTTGAGGATATTTTTTTTGTTGCCGAAAGCACTGATACAGGCCTTCTAAAGCGTAGGCATTTTTTCGCTGTAGTTCTAAGGATTGTGAAAAAAAATGCTCGCCAAAATCTTTGGTTTTGGAATACAGATAATCAAATCCCATTTCAGCCAAGATCATGGCTTTAAGTTCTTTGTTGATTTGCGGACGTGCTAAAAGGTTACGAT
>JAGRMV010000140.1 GCA_020441045.1 Deltaproteobacteria bacterium
CCCCCCAAAGCCACGGCAGCGGTGCCTTGAATATCATCATTAAAGCTAAGAGCATTTTCTTTATGTCGATCTAAAATATTGTAGGCATTTTGTTTGCGAAAATCTTCCCATTGAATCAATGCACGAGGATAAACTTCTTTGACCGCTTCCACAAATTCGTCGACCAAATCATCATATTCTTTGCCGGTTAAACGAGGTTTTTTATACCCGATATAAAGGGGGTCATGTAAAAGTTTTTCATTATTGGTACCAACATCGAGACTGATCGGAAGTAAATGAGAAGGATGAATACCCGCACCAATGCAATACAATGATAATTTACCTACAGATATGGCGATACCACCGGCACCTTGGTCACCAATCCCCAAAATGCTTTCATTATCGGTGACGACAATCAAACGAACATCTGGACTGGGCGCATTTTGTAAGCGCTGTTTGATTTGACCTTTATCATTTGGGGTGATCCACATGCCTTTGGTACGTCGAAAGATATGACTGAATTCCTCACATGCCTTGCCCACTGTAGGGGTATAAATGATGGGCATAAATTCTTCTAGGTGCTCATAAAGTACTTTATAAAAAAGCACTTCGTTTCTATGTTGCAAAGAAATGAGGCTCATATATTTGGCCAGTTTTTTTTCTTTTTTACAAACACTCTCATACATACGTTGGCATTGTTCATCAAGGCTACTCACATGTGGAGGTAGTAACCCCTCTAAACCAAAAGTTTTTCGCTCTTGTTGTGTAAAGCCACTGCCTTTATTCAGCAGTGGTTGGTAGAGAACATCATACCCTCGTAGGGGAGTGGATATGGTGATACCGTCTTGATTTTTATCAATTGTATAGCTTCTTTTCATGGTGACTTTCTATTGGCTTACGTCCAACTCGACTTTATTTTTGGCTTTTATAATCAGTGCAATCACAGGAATTCCCATGATGGCAGTTAATAAGAAAAAGGTAGGATATCCTACGGCATCGACCATTGACCCTGAATACCCACCAATGATTTTAGGAAACAAAGTCATGATCGAACTGAAAATAGCATATTGCATGGCAGTGAATTTGATATTGGTTAGGGCTGATAAAAATGCAATATAAGCAGCAAGGGACAGGCCAGCAGCAAGATTGTCGGCAACAATGACGGCGATCAACATATTGGGTGCATGCCCCATGTAAGATAGTCCCATATAAAGAAGGTTGGTGGCAGCAGACAAAACCGCGCCAAGCAAAAGAACACGCAACACACCCATGCGAATGGTCAAGATACCGCCTAAAAATCCACCTGAAATAGTCATGATCAAACCAAACGTTTTTGAAATGGCGGCAATTTCAATTTTGCTAAATCCCATATCTTGATAAAAAACATTGGCAATCACACCAAGGACAATGTCAGAAATCCGATAAAAAGCGATCAAGAGCAATAAAAACCATGGCCCTTGCAAACGATATCGAACAAAAAAATCTTTTACAGGTGCGATGTAAGTCTCATGAAAAACCTGTTTTTCCACAACTTTCACCGTCATCAATATTTTTGCGACCAAATAGGTGGCAGTAAAAGTAAGTGCCAAGCGAACAAGTTCGACAAGAAAACTGGCTAGACTCTGATTCCCCAAAAGATCTTGTAATTTGTTGGTATAATCGGATGTTATAGTTTTGGTTAAAACAAAAATAGCAATGAATGCCCCGACACAAGCAGCAAACATGACCAGAAAACGAATCATCTCTTGGGTTGATAAATCCGAAGACTGTCTTTGGTTGCCTTCAGGTTCTTGGATCATCAGGGTCGTTACGATGCCCACCGACATGGTCAGTGCCACAATCAAATATGTCCATTTCCAAGCTGCGTAACTATAACTTTCCATTGAGCTACCTAACGTTTGCGCAAGATAGAGTGCGCCGGCTCCAGCTGTAATCATACCAATACGATACCCGGCAATATAAGAAGATGACATCATCGCTTGTAGATCTGATCCAGCTGATTCGATTCGGTAGGCGTCGATGACAATGTCTTGTGTCGCTGAGCTAAATCCCAAAAAGACGGCGCCCAATGCCATAATGGTTAATGCGTTGGTACCATTGGTTGGATTTGATAGAGCCATCATTGCAATAGCAGCCATGATCAGGAGCTGTGAAAATAGGATCCATGATCTTCTTCGCCCTAATTTTTGTGTCAACAAGGGAATAGAAATACGGTCAACCAATGGCGCCCAAACAAATTTGAATGAATAACCAAGCGCTGCCCAGCTAAAATATGTTACGGCGGATCTCTCTAGCCCGGCTTCGCGAAGCCATAGTGAAAGTGATGAGAAAATCAATAAAATAGGAATACCAGCTGAAAATCCATAAAAAAGCATGGTCACAACTCTTGGATGGGTGAAAGCTTTCGCGCTTTCGAACCATTGCGTAAATTTATCACTCATGGCATGTCCAATACCTCAAATATGGCCGCTGTGCAAAAGATAGAGTCGTGCTAAAATCTATGATAGAGCCAAAAGATATGGACAAAGATGTGAAGGATTTCTTGACAGGACTTATCGAGCGCAATCCACATGAAGTTGAATTTCATCAAGCTGTCGAAGAAGTGATTCAGGATATTTATCCCATTTATCTCGATCACAAAGCCTATGTGCAAGATCAAATCTTGGACCGTTTGACTGAACCTGATCGCATCATCTCTTTTCGTGTTTCGTGGGAAGGCGATGACGGAAAAATTTATTCTAATAAGGCTTGGCGTGTGCAGTTCAATAATTCCCTTGGGCCCTACAAAGGAGGCTTACGGTTTCACCCTTCAGTCAATCAAAGCATTTTAAAGTTTTTAGGGTTTGAGCAAGTTTTTAAAAACAGTTTAACAGGATTGCCCCTTGGCGGTGGTAAGGGGGGATCCAACTTTAATCCCAAAGGTAAATCAGATCGTGAAGTGATGCGGTTCTGTCATAGTTTGATGATCGGTCTACATCGTTATATCGGCAAAAGTATGGATGTACCTGCGGGAGATATCGGTGTAGGTGCGCGCGAAATTGGCTATTTATTTGGCCAATACATGCGATTGGTCAATCAGTGGACTGGTGTGCTTACAGGAAAGGGAATATCTTACGGCGGGAGCGCAATCCGCAAAGAAGCCACTGGCTATGGTGCCGTATACATTACAGAACACGCACTTCACAAACGTGGCGATGGACTTGCAAATAAAAAAGTGTTGATCAGCGGTTCTGGTAATGTCGCATTATACGCTGCAGAAAAATGTATTCAGAAGGGCGCGCAAGTTTTAACTCTGAGCGACTCTAAAGGCATGATTTTGGCTAAAGATGGGCTCTCTCTTGAGCAACTACAGGATATCAAATATCTAAAAGAGGTGGCAAGAGGGCGACTCGTTGAGTATGCAGATAAGCATCCTTCTATAGAATACTTTGCGTCGAAAGCTCCATGGGCAATTGCGGCTGATATTGCAATGCCATGTGCTACCCAAAATGAAATTCAGGCAGCCCAAGCTAAAGAGTTGATTGCCTCTGGTATCTTTTTAATCGCCGAAGGTGCCAATATGCCGGTGACCCCTGACGGCATTGCGCAATTTAGAAATAACAAGCTGATATATATTCCTGGCAAGGCAGCCAACGCGGGTGGGGTGGCGGTCAGTGGCTTAGAAATGAGCCAAAACTCTTTGCGTCTTTCCTGGACGCATGAAGAGGTAGATCAAAAATTGCAAGGGATCATGAAAGACATTCACCAGTCTTGTGTGAAGTATGGCGCGTCAAGAGATTATATCGATTATGCCAAAGGCGCCAATGTATATGGATTTTTAAAAGTGGCCGATGCCATGGTTAGTTTTGGGGCTGTTTAAACCATTCCAAGCTTGAAGAATTTGACAGTTCCCGATAGAAGAGCGGCATGTTATCGATTGAAAATTTAGGTAAACGCTTCGGTTCACAGGTGTTGTATCAAAATGCTTCTTTCTCCCTTGGTGAAAGAGAGCGCATTGGTATTGTAGGGCCCAACGGTGCAGGAAAATCAACATTCTTTAAAATTTTAACACAACTTGAAGATTTGGATGAAGGTAAAGTTCATACCCCTAATCACTATGATATTTTGCTTATGGAACAAGAGTGGCATCCACAAGCAGGAGATACCGTTGTCGAGGCTACTTTAAGGGTGTTTAGCAAGTGGCATCACGCCAAGCACGAACTCATGGCGTTGGGGCGACAGCTTGAAAACGATGAATCCGTTTTAGATGCCTATCAGAAACAGGAAAGTGTTTTTCTGGCATTGGGTGGATTTCAAGTAGAACACGAAATCAAAGAAGTCTTAAGTGGTTTAGGTTTTAAGGAAGGCGATTTTGATAAACAAGCAACTTCTTTAAGTGGTGGATGGCGGATGCGCTGTTATCTGGCAGGGTTGCTTATTCAAAAAGCGGATCTTTTACTGCTTGATGAACCGACCAACCATTTGGATATGGATTCAGTTGTATGGTTTGAAAATTTTATTTTGAACTATCCCCACTCGGTGATGATGATCAGTCATGATCGTCGGTTGATTGAAACGATTGCGACAAAAATTTTAGAATTTTCTCCGCCGAAGATGACATTGTGGCCATACGGATTGCAAAAATTTGAATCGTCCAAAGTCGAGCGGATGCAGCAGCTTGAAAAAGAAATGATCCACAAGCAAAGAGAAATTGATAAGCTTAAAGATTTTGCCCGACGTTTTGGAGCAAAGAGCACCAAAGCACGGCAAGCTCAAAACAAGTTGAAATCTGCAGTCCACTTTGAAAATGAAATGGAAAAACTCAAACAAGAGATGCCCCTTGAGGCCAAACGTAGAAGCACATTCACCTTGAGCTTAAGCAAACGACAACCCAAAGTATGTATTCAAATTGAAGATGGTGTTTTCGGGTATCAAAAAGAGACCCCTCTGTTTGCGATCAAAAAAATTCATATTGAGTCAGGTAAGGCCATTGGCGTGATTGGCGATAATGGGGTGGGCAAGACCACATTTTTACGCACAGTTGCAGGAGAGATTGATCCTCTGGGCGGTATGGTACAGGTCCATCAGTCTTGTAAAGTGTCTTTGTTTACGCAACATCGAATGGAAGAGTTGCCTTTGCAGGCCAAAGCCATTGATTATTTGATTGAACAATCACACAATCAGCCCATTGCCTTGATCCGTTCTATTGCAGCAAGTCTTGGCTTGTCAGAAGTAGATGTTGATAAAAATGTAGCTGTGATGTCTGGGGGAGAAAAGGCGCGGCTTAGCTTGGCACGTATTCTTTTGCAAAAACCTGACATTTTGCTGCTTGACGAACCGACCAATCATTTGGATATGCAAGCCTGTGACTCTCTGATTGAAGGTTTGCAGCACTATGAAGGCACAGTGATTGTTGTCTCACATAATCGAGACTTCCTGGATGCAATGGTCGATCAAATTTATCATTTGCACGACGGTGTGGCGGATGTGCACTTGGGCAATTATTCTTATTTTTCAGGCAAAGTCGATGAAACCAAATCTTCAGTGAGCCTAAAAGAAGATAAAAAAACAGTGAGTTCGAAAAAATCTAAGGAAGAAAAACGTTTAGAAGCGCAAGCCAGGCAAGAAAAATCTCAGAAAAAACAGCTGCTACAAAAACAGGTGAATACGCTAGAGGAAGATATG
>JAGRMV010000141.1 GCA_020441045.1 Deltaproteobacteria bacterium
TCTCAATACGTTCAGACTGCAAAAAATTGTGAGGTTCAGCTTTAAGTTCTTGTATAAAGCCACCCAAAAAGCCAAGAAGAATAAATACAAATGTCAGATACGTTCGGTGCATACTACATGTCCAAGATCTCGGATTATCTCATAGCTTTAAAACGTCTGTCAATTTCTTATTATGTATGATGCTTAAAAAAATTTATGTTTCATTAATATAGATATGACTTGGTGTTAAACTTGTAAGGTTAGAAATATTGCCTGCAGGCAAACCATTTGTCATAGTCACAAGATTATGACACAAAAAAATATCCAACAAAAAATTTTATTCATTGCTGTTATGCTATTTTGCATTCAATGTGCTTCACAAAACCCATTAGGCAATGGTGCTACCGGAGGCGGAAGTGGTGGCACAAGCACCACTCAACAATCTTTAGTCGATGTATATTTTGATTCTAGTATAACAACGCTCACTATCGATGTCTTTTATGAATCAGGCGCTCAGCCATACACTGGCAACATTGGACTCTTTGGGGACACCTGGTCTTACACATCAGAAAGTGTCAATGCGCTTTTCTCAGAAATACCCACACGCAGCGTCGAAGTACCAACAGTACTCGCACAAATGACTCAAATCAGTACACAGAACAAGGAAAGCTGGAGCATTGAGGATCTCAACAACCTAGCCGATGCTATTTTTGTCTACCAACAAACAGCTAATAAAGTTAACGTCGGTATTATTTTTGTAAAAGGAGCATACGCAGAAAGCACATCTATCTTAGGCGTGCATCCATCTGGAAAACCCTATGTGTTTATTTTTAAAGATATCATTACATCGCTCGGCGGAACCAACCAAAGCCAAAAACAAACTGAGCAGGCTGTCGTTGTCCATGAAATTGGACATGCACTGGGATTGGTCAACAATGGCGTTGAAATGGTCGATGATCATGAGGACGGTCAACATCCCAAACATACACAAAATAATACCTGTGTCATGTATTGGGCGGTTGAAAACAAACTTAACATCACAGACTTTGTTTCCGGTATGTTTGACCAACCAGGAAACTTGTTTCAAGAAGAAGTTCTCAATGATGCACACGCATACAAACCTTAAAGCAATAGACAGTTTTATGATTTTGAAGCAGACAACAATCAATGATTTATTTCATTGATGTTTCAAGAAAAATTTGACAAAGCAATGTCATGCCTATGTCTTCAAACATCATATCGACTTTATTGCAATGGCTGCCAACATTGATCTTTATAGGAATCTGTTCATTTATTATTCTTTTTTTCAAAAAATTTCTTTTGCAGACCAAAATTGCATCTCAATCCAAAAACATGTTGTTAAAACAACTTTTGTTCATTGCCATCTTAGGTATTTGTATCGTCTTTATTATCGTGTCACTACCTATCGACGAAAAAATGCGTGCGCAGCTTCTTAGTCTTATCGGCATTTTTATCACTGCTGCAGTTGCATTGTCTTCGACTACTTTTTTAGGCAACCTGATGGCAGGGTTCATGCTTCGGTCAATTAATAATTTTGCTCCTGGCGATTTTATTGAAGTCAGCCATATTTTTGGAAGAGTATCCGAATATGGCTTTTTACATACAGAGGTGCAGACTGAAGATAGTAATTTAACAACACTGCCCAATCTATTTCTGGTGACTCATCCAGTCAAAGTGTATCGATCTTCTGGCACCGTTATTTCTGCAGAAGTTTCTTTGGGCTATGATGTAAGTAAAGAGCGCATCATCGAAAAACTGACCGAGGCAGCGCAGGCCATTGGGCTTGAATCTGTGTTTGTACACGCACTTAACCTAGGTGATTTTTCTATTACCTATAAAGTTTCTGGATTCCTCAAAGAAATCAAATCGATTGTTTCTACGCGTTCAAAATTGCGTTTATCTATGGTCACCAAATTGCATGAAGCTAATATAGAAATTGTTTCGCCGACTTTTATGAACCAGCGAGTCTATGACACAAGTCAGAAATTTATTGTTAAATCATGGCTCGATAAAGCAGAAGAATCGCAACAAACCAATGCAGAAGATGTTATTTTTGATAAAGCTGAAAAGCTAGAGGACATTGAAGAAATCAAAACCAAAAAAGCTGAGTTCGTTGAAAACGCTGAAATCATTAAAAAAGATCTTGCCAAAGAAAAAGATGAAACAGAAAAGGAAAAACTCGAAAAAACACTGCATCGATACCAAAGAGCAATTGAAAGATTAAACGCAATGATTGATGAACGCAGCGAACAATTGAAGAACGAAGCTTAAAAACCGACTCTATAGCAATCAACCATTTTTTTTCGTATGTTCATATAAATGCACATCTCGCTGTGGAAATGGGATGGTAATTCCCTCATCTCGAAAAGCTTGGTCAATAGCAAAGCGGAGCTCACTTTCGATAATTCGAACGCCTTTTATACTCTGCATCCAAACCCAATAATACAGCTCAAACTCAAGTGCAGAATCACCAAAATTGGTAAACAGGGCAAAAGGGGCAATGGTATCTTTTAAAACATCCGGGTGCACATTGGCGACATTTTCTAAAATATCTTTTACTTTTTTCGTATCAGATCCATAAGCAACCCCGACATTGATTTTTTTTCGCATTCTCTGGTCACGCAATGTCCAATTGACCACATTGCTTTCCAAAAAAGAACTGTTCGGAACGATGACATCAATATTATCAGGGGTAATAATATTTGTACTTCTGCCACCAATTTTATCTACGGTACCCACAAGTCCACCTACTTCAACAATATCACCGACACTGATCGGACGTTCAACCAGTAAAATCAAACCACTGATGAAATTTTTGATGATATTTTGACTACCAAAACCAACCCCCAAAGCAACCGCACCACCCACAAATGTAAATACGGTTAATGGAATATTGGATATATTCAGCGCAAAGAATACAAATATAACCAGCAAAATATAATATAGGATCGATGAAAGCGTAGCCTCTGTTGAAACCGCAAGACCTAGTCTTTTTTTGAATAGCCGCACGATCATTTTGCTGATGATTCTGGCCAAAGCAAAGCCGAGCAGCAGCATCACCAAGGCAATGACAATATTACTTAAAAAAATGTCCTTTCCGCCAACGGTAAAAAGCTTTAATTGCCACGATCGTTCTAAAAAATGTAAAATTTCTTTCATCATAAAAAATATTGATACCTCATTGCCTCAAAATATGTAATAAAATTGGTCTATGCCCATCAATAAACATACATTTCAATCAGAGGTACAACGTATCAATGGCTATCTTAAAGAAGTCGTTACACAACTTGATCATACGGGCAAACCCATATCGAGTTTTATCAATCCATTGATGGTAGAGCTGCGTCCTCGAGATATCCTACAAATATTTGTTGGTTCTTTTCTGATTGCAGCACCGTTGGCTTTTACTGAGGAAATATGGAATTTAAGTCAAACCATTTCCAGCAATCGAATTTGGGCACTGGGTTGTATTTCCTTGGTGACTGTAACGCTGTTTATCTATTTTAACTTCTACCGCAATCGACTCAAAGGATACTGGATTCATTTTATCAAGCGTGTTGTGGCAACCTATTTGATCACCTGTAGCAGCGCTATCGGCGTTTTGTTTTTGATTGAAAAACTGCCTATTCATGACCAGCCACAGGTTGCGATCAATCGCGTGATCATCATCAGTTTTCCAGCTGTCTTTGCTGCTGTGATCAGTGATTATCTTAAATAAGTCTTTGGCCTCCTAAAAACCGGGGTTTATTTTTTGTCTCAATCGTATACAGTATGAGTATTTCTGCTATGCCCAAAACACTTTTTTTATCCAAAGTATTGCCATCATGGTCTGATTTTTCAGATGAGCAATTATTAGAATTGCCCTTACAAGACGTACATATTCCACTTGCCAAAACTGGAGTGCATTACTTTATTGATAAATTACAACATGAACTTGGACAAAAAGGCATCGCTTATTTTCGTCCGCGTTGTTTTTTTTCTGATGAGTGGTTTGTTGCTGATGGTACAACCAGTATAGCTATTCCATTTTACTTGGCACATAAGAGATTGGCTGCATTACAAAAATATTTTTTATATGAAATTGAAGGTGGCACACCCGGATGGTTTATGCAGCTACTTCGACATGAATGTGGACATGCTATTGACAATGCCTACGGTTTGCGTCGTAAGAAAAAACGTCAGACCCTATTTGGCAAATCATCTACCCCTTACGACGACTACTATATTCCCAAACCTTATAGCAAAAAACATGTTATTCATTTAGATACCTGGTACGCGCAAAGCCATCCGGATGAAGATTTTGCTGAAACATTTGCGGTCTGGCTCAATCCCAAAAGTGCCTGGAAAAAAAGATACAAGGATTGGAAGGTTGCCTATCAAAAATTGCAATACGTAGATGAAATCATGCAAAAAATTGGCTCAACCAAACCCAAAAACACTTCTCGATCATTGTATCAACCACAATCGAAAATAAAAAAAACACTTCGCCAGCATTATAAAGAAAAACAGGCTTACTATGGTGTAAGTTTCCCCAAGATATACGATGTACACTTATTGAAAATTTTTACCAATCACCCCAAACACTGCAAGACCATGAAGGCCAGCACATTTATCAAAAAAATACGTAAAGAAGTTCGACGAGCCGTCGCGCCATGGACTGGCACATATCAATACAATATTCATCAATTGATCGAAGAGATCATCGAACAATCTGCCTTGTTGGACTTGCATTTGCGTTTTGATTATGAAGAAAGTAAAAATCAATTTATTTCTATGCTCACCCTTGTTACACTTGAGTACATCCACAGTGGCAATCACAGAAAAGCCAGATAGAAAACGCGCATGAAAAAAAATACTTCCATACGTGTACTCGTTCTTGTGCACAGCGACTTAGTCCCGCCCGAGAAAGCCACCCAAAAACAGGTCGATCAATCGGATTGGCATACCGAATATCAAATCGTCCACACCCTCAAACAACTCGGACATGAGGTTAACGTCCTTGGTGTCATCAGTGACCTTGAAAAAATCCGAGATCAGTTACGGATATTCAAACCCCATCTTGTGTTTAATTTACTTGAAGAATTTGATGGAAATATCCACTATGATCAACATATTGTTGCTTATTTAGAACTAAAAAAAATTCCTTACACTGGCTGCAACCCTCGTGGTCTTACATTGGCGCGCGATAAAGCCCTAAGCAAAAAAATCATGGCGTATCACCGTATCAAAGTACCCAAGTTTTTTGTTTTCCCCAAAAATCAGCCGATTGGTGCAAAAAAGAAAATGCCTTTTCCTATGATTGTCAAATCTTTGGTGGATGAAGCATCAACCGGTATTTCACAAGCTTCTGTTGTGCAAAATTTTGCTGATGTAAAAAAGCGGGTGCAATACATTCATCAAAAATATGATACGGATGCCATCGCCGAACAGTATATCAAGGGAAGAGAATTTTATGTCGGTATTATCGGTAATAAACGCTTACGCATGCTTCCGGTTTGGGAATTAAAACTAGATAATATACCCGACTCTTCCCGTAAGTTTGCCACTGAAAGGGTCAAGTGGGATGAAAAATATCGTAAAAAATACGGCATCAAATCTGTCCTTGCCCAAGGTCTGGAAG
>JAGRMV010000142.1 GCA_020441045.1 Deltaproteobacteria bacterium
GCTTCGATATAGTACATAGGTCCGCCACAGGCAGAACCATCATCCAAAATTTTACGGTATTTCAGGCCAAGAGAACACTCGGCAAACTTGGTTGCCATGCCAAAGGCTGCCGTCACCCACATCCAAAAAACGGCGCCTGGACCACCAATTTTTACAGCCAATGCCACACCTGCAATATTACCGACACCAACCGTAGCCGATAAAGCCGTTGTAAGGGCTTTAAAATGGCTGATATCACCTGGATCATTGGGATTGTCATATTTTCCTCGAACCACATCAATGGCATGACCAAATTTTCGAAATTGGATGAAACCGAAGCGCAGGGTAAGAAAAATGCCTACAGGCAAAAGCACAAAAATCTGGATCACCCCACCTACACTATTAAAGCTATTGACCCAACCATGAATTGTATCCAACATGTAAGCTCCCTTGATCACGAAATAAAAATAAGCAACTACAGCGTTAACGAAAAAACGGATTTGTGGCAAGTTTTCACCCGGAGTAATTTGTACATGCCATGGGTCATCCATAGATTCATCACAAAACTTTGCTTTTTTGTTTGCTTTTCGTCAGCTGTTTTTTTATACGCCTTAACTAAAGAAATCATGCAAAACACAATGACCACATTTGGCTTTCAAAAAGGCCGTATTCTTTCCCAAAAGTATGAAATCATCGATTTATTGGGCTCCGGGTATGAAGGTGAGGTTTATAAAATTAAAGAACGGGCAACGGATATTTTTCGTGCCGCCAAGTTTTTTTTCCCCAATCGCAATCATGGCAATATCTCGTTAAAAAACTACGCCAAAAAACTGCATCGTTTATCTGAATGCCCCATTCTCGTACAATACAAAACAACTGAATTTGTCCAACACAAGGGGCAAAAACTCCCATATCTTGTCTCTGATTTTATCGATGGTATTCTGCTCTCGACATTTGTCACCCGATTTCCAGGTAAACGTTTACCTTACTATCATGGCTTATCTTTTTTTTATGAACTTGTAGAAGGGCTTTCGCAAGTACACGATCGAAAAAGCTTTCATGGCGATATTCACTCTGACAACGTGATGATTCATTCGTTTGGGCTCAAGCACAAAATGAAACTGATCGATTTTCATGACATCGGTGTCGATAAACGCATCAAAATGAAGGAAGATATCCATGATATCATCTATTTGTTTCATGAAATCTTAGGTGGTAGCAAACATTACAAAAACCATCCGGAAGAAATCAAATACATTCTCTGTGGCAAGAAAAGAAATGTCATTGATGAACGTTTTAAAAACATGCGCCAGCTAAAGTTACATATTGAAAATATGCGTTTCCGCTCTATTTTGTAACATCATCAGGCTTCATACCTGTTGCTTATTGTGGCTTTACAAACATCAACATTTTGATTTTTGTGCGCGCTGTTCTAGATAACTGAAACTTGACCACATCTGTATCATAGGGCGCACTATTGTTATCGTAACAGTGATAGCTAAACTTCTTATCTTTGGTTTTGCCTCGAGATGGTTCTTCGATATTTTTAAACAACCAGTGAATTTCGGCAATATTCAGATTGTCCGTAATATCTTTATGCAATCCAAGTGGAACCAAATGAGGACTATAGTATGTCTTTTCAAGAACACTGTCTCCTGGAAATATGTTTTCAAGTGACTGCACTGGAATGGTCTTTTCTCCATTGGTGACCTGAGTATCACGTATGGGCTTAAATTTTACAACAGCTCTGTTTTTCAAACCATTCTTTTTCTTGTCACACTTTGGACTTCGACCCACATCATATTTAAGCGACGTAAAACCAGTTACTAAACCAATACCAGAGGCAAAAACAGCACTATCACCTTCTAATTCAGAAGAAAAAGTCATGATAGGTCCATTAAACAAAACAGAGTTTTCACGTCCATCCGAAAAACATGATTCAACTTCAACTTCAAAGGCATAATAATTTTCAGGAATGCTTTTTTCATAACCCGTCTTTTCAAGATCACCACAAATTGGATCAGACACGTCATCAGGATCATGTGTAAATAGCGTCTCACAATAGCCTGCCACAGAAGTGGTACCCTGAAGATACGTAAGATAATCTGCACAAAAATCCGCATCAGCACCAGCCGCCAAGACATTGGGGATTCCATCTTCCCAACAGCCCTGCGTTACCATACTCGACTCGGTACATTCTTGTATAATAGTCGACATCGCAATATTGCCAACTTCGCTTTCATGTACAAATCCTGCATTGTTGACAATGGTAATAATCTCTTCTTTGGTAATGGTTTCGCAATTTTCTGTACAACCTTGAGATCCATATCCCGTTCCCGTACCACCATTTGGCACAGTCAATGGTTGCTGACACCCAGCAAACCATAGCAATGAAATCATAAGTAAAAGTAAGTGTGGCATATTTTTTCTCATTGTAAGCTCCTTGTACTACAGAGCATAGAAGCAATAAGCATACCAACCTTTTTCACCCCCATAACCCATTGTTATTACTGATATTTCCTAAACATTCTACGAAATCAAGCGCGTGCCGATTGTGCAAACCTCAAGCACTAAAAAACCATGTTTTGGGGCAGACAAGGGGCAATAAACCTAAAATGCATCAATATTGTGAGTCTATTGCTTCCTATCAAAGACCGCGAAAATTTCACTTGCTCCCTATTCAGTCGGCGCTTTATCTGTTCAAACAAATACAGGTCGCATCATCCAAACGGTGAGACGCTCTGATCTCAACCAATTTTTGCATAAAATGCTCTATGTTTTTTTCATCTTCCTGCTCGAAAAATTCGTGGGCGCCGTCCGTCATAAGAAAAATCTGATCCCCTTTTTGTATCGGAATCTGTGGGCTGACTTGATATGATATACGTTCATAACCAACATAATTAAGCAAAAAAGGCTCTTGCGGGACTACCCCTATTTCATCGGCCATTGCAATTGAGTTTTCCTCAACCGTTGCGTATTTGACTTCTTGATTTGCATCAAGCACCATGCCTAATGAATCCCCCACACAAAAAAACTGTACGGACGCAGCCTGTAGCAATGCCAAACAAAGCGTTGAACCCGTATCTTTTTTGTGCGCCATCACAGTCCGATTACAGCTATCAAGTACTTGGAAAAGCTTTGTATCTGGAACGATGGCTTTTGACCGAGCATATTTTTTTTTGTATGTTTCAAGAATGATCTCTACAGCTTCATCACCACCCGGGTGTCCTCCCATACCATCAGCCACAAGCATAAACTGGCACTGATGATGATATGCCCCCAGTAAAAGGCCATCTTCATTCACCGCATGACCATTGCCACAGAGTGAAAAATACTGCGCACTACCATTGGCAAAATCGCATGTCTGGATTTGATCCAGTTTGTATCGTTGTAGGGTAGTAAATTTCATACAACTTCCAAGTATAAGTCTTTTATAGATAAATCACAAAAAACCACGCGCACCGCATGGATGCAACACGTATACCATACGCAAAACAGCATAATATGGGTGAATCATGCAAGGCGCATATTTAAAAGCACTTCTAGATTTTAAAAGCCGCTCTAGCTTAGCGCAACATGGCTTTAAAAAGACAGCGGCCAGTGTGAATTTGTTGAATCATGCTTTTTTTCGCGCTTTGCAACTTTTCCTTCAGGTTCAATATATTTTTGCGAGCAAATAAGCTATAAAACCCCATGCTTGTACTTCATTCCTATCGGCGGTGTCCTTTTGCGATTCGGGTGCGTATGACCTTGCACGAGAAGGGTATTGATTTTCACAATATCGAAGAAAGTCTCAAAGACAAAAGCCCCGAACTGATCGCCAAACATCCCGAAGCCAAAGTCCCTTTATTGATCCATGATGACCGGATCATTTATGAGTCAGATATTATTACACAATATATTGAAGATCTCTTCCCAACGCCAACACTGCTACCCGCAACACCTTATGAGAGGGCGCAAACACGTTTATGGACACATTGGTGTAACCAACAATTTAAACCACATGTCGATCACTATAAATATGGTGCGCATCGCAGTAGTTCGAAAGATGTTCAACAAGCACCCGCGCGTTTACGCGCTGATCTTACAAAGCTCGAAATAGCACTCGCAGATCAACCATTTTTGTTTGGGCCTCAGCTGACGCTCGCAGATATTCATATTTTTCCGTTTTTGCGCCAGTTAGTCAAAGCAACGCCTTATTTCGCCCCACTTGATGATTTTCAAGCTTGCCAAAAGTGGCTCGAATCGATTATAAGTCGACCATCGTTTAAAAAAACCATGCAGAAACAATAGGATACCAATGAAATTACACAATATTCATTCTCGCGAAGAACTGATCAAAAAACGAGCTGCCGAAACATTTCATCGCAAGGCATGCTCTTTTTATCGATACATTCATATCGAAAATCCACAGGCCTTTCGTAATCACTTGTATCTCGCCTGGTATCCTTTAGGTGTTTTGGGTAGAATTTACGTTTCATATGAAGGCATCAATGCTCAGCTCTGCGTGCCTGAGTATCAATGGGATCATTTTGCTGATTCTCTTTCGCTTTTTCCGGAAACCCAAGATATGTTTATCAATGAAGCCTTGACCGAAGGTGATCAAGCCTTTTTAAAATTAGATATCAAGGTGAGAGAAAAAATTGTCGCCGACGGTATCGATGGCAATATTTTTGCGCAAAGTCATGGCGGAAAGCACGTCAGTCCTATTGAGTTCCATCATATGTTACAAGAGGAAGATGTCATCGTAGTCGATACGCGCAATGATTACGAATGTGAAATTGGTCATTTTGAAAATGCTTTGCTTCCTGAGTCTGAAACTTTTCGCGATGTATTGCCTGAACTAAAAGATAAACTACAAACGCAAAAAGACAAAAAAATCTTAATGTACTGTACCGGTGGTATTCGTTGTGAGAAGGCCAGTGCTTATTTTAAAAATGAAGGCTTTGAAAACGTTTTTCAACTTCAAGGCGGTATCATCAACTACCTTCGCAAAACAAAACAGCAAGGGCTTGCTTCAAAATTTCATGGTAGCAATTTCGTCTTTGATGGCCGTATGGCTGAACCGATCGACCATGAAAAATTGGGAACCTGTATCACCTGTCAAACACCTTATGATAAGCACGTTGATTGCGCCAATACACGTTGTCATAAATTGATCGTACAATGTGATACGTGTGCTACCGCCTATAAAGGATGTTGTAGCCAAGAATGTGCGAATGAACTTGAAACAAATTAGATTCCTGCATACAGTAGAACCAGGATGATTCGATGGTTTGAATATATTGATGGCTTAACTGGCATATCTGCCCCTATGCAAGCCAAAATATTTCAAACGTTGGTAACGGTCTTTTTTGTTTCACTTCTTATTTTCCTGATTCGCCGAATCATATGGCGTCAAACTGAAGATGTCCGGGTTCGCTACACTTCTTATAAAATCACCACTTATATTCTTTATTTCTTAGGTATTCTGATTTTAGGACGTATCTGGATTTCTGGAACCCATGCGATCGTTACTTACCTTGGACTTGTATCGGCTGGGGTTGCTATTGCTTTGCAAGACACCATCGGCAATATTGCCGGCTGGATTTTTATATGG
>JAGRMV010000143.1 GCA_020441045.1 Deltaproteobacteria bacterium
GCCGGTGGGGGTGATCCCGATAGCAATGCCAGACTGAGAACTGCGATTGCAACAGCTCGAGGCGAGAACATGCCCAAGGACAATATCGATCGTGCCATCAAAAAAGGTACCGGCGATGTTGGCAATGTCATCTATGAAGAGGCAGTATTTGAAGGTTATGGACCAAGCGGCGCAGCTGTTATTATTGATGTGCTAACTGATAACCGCAACCGTGTCGTTCCCGAAATCAGACATGCTCTATCCAAACACGGTGGAAACCTTGGAGAAAATGGATCTGTTTCCTGGAACTTTGAAACCAAAGGCTACATGACTGTAGAAAAAGATGCATTTGACGAAGATACATTGATGGAAATGGCCTTGGAAGCCGGTGCAGAAGATATGAGAGTCGATGATGACGTCTACGAAATCTTCACTGATCCAACCGAGTTTGTTGACGTGAAGACCAAACTCGAAGCACAAAATGTGCCGTTTACCAGTTCACAAATTTCCAAGCTTCCCAAGACCATGGTCAACCTCGACGGTAAAGATGCTGAAAAAATGATCAAAATCATTGAAACCTTAGAAGATAACGATGATGTACAAAACGTATGGACCAATGCCGACATCTCAGAAGAGATCATGAGTCAGCATACATGAGTCGCGTCATTGGCATTGATCCCGGTTCTTCCAAAACTGGCTTTGGTATTGTAGATAAGACGGGGCATCATCTACGCCATGTCGACAGTGGCATCATTCGACTGAAAAGCTCGCAAACCTTGAGCGACAAACTACTCTCCATTCACCTTGAGCTGACCTCTATCATTGCGATCCACAAGCCCGACGTTTTGGCGATCGAAGAAGTATTTTATGCCAAAAATGTGCGTTCGGCCATGGTGCTTTCGCATGCCCGCGCCGCTGTTTTATTAACAGCCGCGCTCCAAAAACTACCTGTCTTTGAATACGCTGCTTTGGAAGTCAAACGTGCAACCACCAGTTATGGCCGCGCCAGCAAAGAACAAGTGTTTGAAATGATCAAACGTTTGCTTAATCTACAAAATCAGCACATTCAAAGTATGGATCAGACTGACGCTTTGGCGATTGCCATTTGCCATTTGAATACATTTGCTCTAGAACAGAAAATAGTAACAGAAAATTCCCCTCACACCTATAAAGGAACCTATCGAACATGATTGGACTGATCCAAGGCACAATTATTTATATAGATACCGACACACTCATCGTAGATGTTGCCGGTGTTGGATATGAAGTCCATGCGTCTATACGACCAGATGCTCCTTTGCATATCAATCAATCGGTCGCACTTTATATCTACACGCATGTACGTGAAGATGCCTTGATCCTTTTTGGTTTTACCAGCAAAGTTGAAAAAGAACTTTTTCAAAAACTCCTCAAAGTTTCAGGTATAGGTGCCAAAACTGCACTATTGGTTCTTTCGACTTACCCACCAGAGCAGCTTATCAGTATTATTGCAGGCAAAAACACCGCTTCTCTTTGCGCGATCAAGGGTATTGGCAAAAAAGCAGCCGAAAAAATCATTCTTGAACTGGCCGATAAAATGAATGATCTATCCTTGCTCCACAATATCACACCATTACAAATGCAAACACCACCGCACGGTCAGCAAGAATTGATTTCAGCCTTGGTCAATTTAGGATACAAACAACACGTAGTCGAACAAACCCTGTCCACCATCGAGTTTGATGCAGACTTGGGTTTTGATCAAAGATTTAAACTGTCCTTAAAGCAATTAAGTAAGTAGGCCGGCATGGAAAAAATCATAAGAGAAGTTACACCTGAATTGCAAGAAGACGATCTTATGGAAGAACGTAGCCTGCGACCTCAATCGTTGTCTGACTATATTGGGCAAAGTAAGATCAAAGAGAAACTACATATTTTTATCCAGGCATGCAAACAACGCCATGAAGCCATGGACCATGCCCTGTTTTGTGGTCCTCCTGGATTAGGTAAAACTACATTGGCCAACATCATCGCCAGTGAGTTGGGGGTCAATCTTCGTTCCACATCAGCTCCGGTCATTGAAAAAGCGGGGGACTTGGCTGCAATCTTAACTTCGCTGGAACCATTTGATGTATTGTTTATCGATGAAATCCATCGACTCAATCGCACCGTAGAGGAAATTCTTTATCAAGCCATGGAAGACTACCGACTTGATATCATCATTGGGCAGGGACCTTCAGCCAAAACTGTCAAAATTGATATTTCTCCATTCACGCTCGTCGGCGCCACTACACGCACTGGTTTATTAACATCACCATTGCGCGATCGATTTGGTGTCGTTGAAAGATTAGAATTTTATAACGACAATGAACTTGCTGAAATTGTTCGCAGGTCTGCCAAAATTTTAGCTACCCCCGTGGCACCAGATGCGGCTACGGAACTAGCCCGCCGATCACGCGGCACGCCACGTATTGCCAACCGTCTACTCAAACGTACTCGCGACTATGCACAAGTCAAAGGCACCGGTCACATTGACCTTGATGCTAGCAAAAAGGCATTGTCCCTACTTGAGGTAGATAAAGAAGGTTTCGATGCGATGGACCGAAAAATCTTAACCACCATCATTGAAACTTTTGAAGGAGGCCCTGTCGGATTAGATACCCTGGCATCTAGTATCAGTGAAGAGCGCCATACTTTGGAAGAAGTCTATGAACCCTATCTCTTGCAAAAAGGTTTTCTAATTCGTACGCCACGTGGGAGAGTCGCCACCAGCCGCGCTTTTGATCATATGAAGGCAGTGCGCTAATTTTCATCAAAAATCATTTTTTGATCCGCGCCAACGATTTCTTTTTCCATAAACTTTGGGTGGGAGCATACAGTACTGCTTGCATATATGATTCTCTGGCCTTCACAGGGTCGATTTTTTCAACCGCATAACCCTGCATGTAAAAATTTTTGGCATGAATCTCCGATTCACGCAAAAACTGTTGCGCTTTTGTATGCTCCGTCCATTGCGTTGCTTTTTGACAATCTATCACCGCTTTTTGAATTTCATCGTTCTCGACCCACCTCTTACAACTCCAAAAATAGATTTCAGATAAAAGTTTTTTTTCATGGGAGGATGGATCTTTCACCCCAATGTACATATGTTGCACTTGGCTGATTTTACCTTGTTTCAATAATTTTCTAGCTTGCTCATATCTTTGCAGGGATTTTGAGCGACTCGGCATAGGACCATTGTTTTTTTCCACGCTATGAACTACCGATGATACCACTACATAATCATCAATTTCTATATCTTTGACCTGAGTAACCTCAACGTATTGCGGGACAACCTGTTCCATTGCAGCTGCCGGCTTTACGATAGCTAAAGAGGCGGGCTCTTGCTCTTGCACAACCTCTTCTGTTTTTTGACTCTCAAAGCCATTTGTTTGGAGGACCGAAGATAAGGTCTGTGATGGGCTTTGCCAAAAAATTACTGGCTTTTTCGATAATGATAGCAGAAGCAATAAGCTTAATAATACACCCGTCAACATTCGATATGGTTTGATTGCCGGCAACGCACGTATCGAGCCTGATTGCCGTAGTAAAACATCCCCTTCTGACCAGGCTCGGATTTGTTTTTCCGTGTCATGCCATGCGATCCACCAACACCATCTTTTTTTTGTGATTTTGGCTATTTGTTTTTTGTATTTTAAAAGAAATGTTTTTCGTTTTATTTGCAAGCGTAACAATGAAGTACCACTACTAAGCCAAATATATTCCGGATTCATAAAATACCCGCCTTTCTCATTTCTGTTTGAATTTCCACACGTAGAGGATCCATAGGATCAATCAGCTCCTGTAAAACTTTTTCATAATATCGCCGTGCCTTTTGTAGCTGAGCGTTACGAACAAGTACTCTTGCATCTCTGAGATAGCCCTGTTGTAACGCATGCAATGCATGTTCAACTTTGGACATAAAAAGCTGGTATGCTTGCAGCGTAGAGGGCGCCCCCTGGTGGTTTTTGATCAGGTGTTGCATCATTTTTTGTGCCCTCAACAAATTTCCTACCTTGGCTTTTCTTTCAACAAAAAGCTTTTGTGCAATATCGAAACTTTCATTTGCAGTACGATCCTGGGTGGGATTGCTTTTTTGTACATATAAATTACGCACTCCCCAGGCATGTGATAATGGGCCGGTGTAAACAAAGGTTAATATATTGATTCCTGGTTGCAGGTATTTGGCCTCTAATGTGACTCTTTGCTGTCGGTCCCAATGGTGTAAACATGATTTGATCGGTGCAATAGTCTGGCCGTTGATCGATAACAACAAGTCATCATCGTTAGGAATATTGCCCGGGGTAAATAAAAATGTCAGTGTTTCTACTTTTTTGATCTCAAAATCATAGCTCAACTTGTGTACATAGGTTTGTTTATCCATCAAGTTGCCATAGGTATGACGTGCCGGCAGAGCAAATTGCTGAGAAACAGCTGAAACCGAAGACGAACTCGTTAAGAAAAATGTACACCCTAGAATAACAAGACCAATCATCACCAACAGTAATGGCAATAATTTGGCTACATAGATACGATATAACCCTAATTGATATGACTTCCATCCCAACCGATGACGATGACCATTGGCCATATGCAAAAAACACCCCGCCTTTTGCGCAATCATCTGGCCAGATTTTCCTGCAACGCTTGTACATAAAAGGATTAAATCGTTACATGCAGCCGATCCCATAGACATAGACTGATTATCGATCGCTAAAAACAATTTCTTTTTGCTCTTTGTATGAAAAAACAGTACTATTTTTTTGCTAAGTATTTGATTATATAGTTTTTTTATTTTTCTACACATGGTTTGATCGTATTTCCTGCGTGTAGAGGTTGCATTGTGCATGCCAAAAACTTTCTGGTTTTTCCAGGAGATCTAGGAAAGGAAAATGATGTTGCACCGATTATTATTTTTTATGTTTGCTGTGATATGGCTCCCCTTCTCCGCACAGGGTAAAAGCATGGATTTTCCATCCATTGATATCCCTTCCCAAAAACACACCTTATCCAATGGTTTAACCGTCATCATTGCTGAAGATCATAAAGCGCCGCTGGTCGCCGTCAACGTGACCTACCGAGTTGGATCGAAAAATGAACCCAAGGGCAGGAGAGGATTTGCCCATTTGTTTGAACACCTGCTGTTTCAAGGGTCACAAAACTTTGATGATGATTATTTTAAAGCCCTTCAGCTATTAGGCGCTACAGGCCCTAGCGGAACGACCTCCTATGACCGCACCAACTATTTCCAGACCGTTCCTGTCAACGCACTTGATAGTATCCTTTGGCTAGAATCAGACCGTATGGGGCACTTTACCCAAGCTATCACCCAAGCCAAGCTTGATGAACAGCGGAAAGTTGTACTCAACGAAATGTACGAAGGTGAAAACAAACCCTACAATGGCATCATTCAAAAACACTTGCAACAAGCCATTCATTCAGTCAATCACCCTTATTCGTGGAACGTGATCGGTAACCGCGAGGACTTAAATGCCGCAACCTTGGATGATGTA
>JAGRMV010000144.1 GCA_020441045.1 Deltaproteobacteria bacterium
TACGTCCATAGTGGGTCGTATGCACGTCGCGCACTTCAAATCCAGCACGATCGCGCGTCAAACCACCTGGTCCTAAAGCTGAAAGTCTTCTTTTGTGTGTAACAGCAGACAATGGGTTGGTTTGATCCATAAACTGGGACAGTTGACTAGAACCAAAGAACTCTTTCAATACAGCTTGTACCGGTTTTGAATTGACCAATTCATGCGGCATCAAGGTCTCAAGGTCTTGCAAGCTCATACGTTCACGTATGGCTCTTTCCATACGAATCAAGCCAATACGATATTGGATCTCAACCAATTCACCTACAGAACGGACTCGTCGATTTCCTAAATGATCGATATCGTCCACCATACCTCTGCCATCTTTCAGGTCTGCTAAGTATTTTACAGTGGCCATGATATCTTCGCGTTCTAATGTCCGAACCTCTAGAGAGGTTTCAAAACCAAACTTATGGTTAACCTTCAAACGACCCACCTCAGAAAGATCATATCTTTCAGGATTGAAAAATAAATTTTCAAAAAAAGCTGTTGCTGTTTCTAAGGTTGGTGGATCACCAGGGCGCAATCTCGCACAAATATCTAACAATGCCTCATCGTTACTCGAAATTTTATCAGCAACAAGAGAATTTCGAATGGCTGGATTGACATTGATACCATCGATAAACAACAAATTAACTTCTTTGATTTTTTTATCGAGCAGAGTTTCGTAGGTTTCCTCAGAGAAAACCTTGTTAACACCTAGAACAATTTCACCGGTAGCAGGATCAACGATATCTACTGCAGCTACACGTCCAATCAATTCAGACAAATCAACTTCTATCTCAGATATCTTCGCTTGTTCAATTTTACGGATAGAAAATTTGGTGATTTTTCGTCCGGCTTTGACCAAAACAGCTTTGCCTTTTGGATCAATAATATCCATAGAGGCTTTTTGGCCCACCAAAAGAGCAGAATTAATTGCTTTTGTGATTTTACCTTTTGAACCAAAAGTAAATTTTTCAGAATCGTAAAAATAATCTAAAATTTCCTCTTCTGTGTATCCCAATGCTTTAAGCAATATGGTCACAGGCATTTTTCTACGACGGTCAATACGAACATTGATGATATCTCTGTGGTCATACTCAAAATCTAACCAAGAACCGCGATAAGGCAAAATACGTGCAGAATACAAAACATTGCTTCGAGCAACCGATTCACTTTTTTCAGAAAAGAAGAAAACACCAGGACTTCTATGCAATTGGCTTACAACGACACGCTCAGTTCCATTGACCACAAAAGTACCATTGGATGTCATCAACGGAATTTCACCAAAATAAACTTCTTGTTCTTTGACGTCTTTGATTGCGCCTGGATCATTTGGATTACTTGGGTCCCAAACAACCAATCGAACAACAACCCGAAGTGGACAAGAGTAGGTCAATCCTTTTTTTACACATTCATCAACGTCATACTTCGGATCTTCTAATTTATAACCAACGTATTCCAAAGAAGCCGTTTCATTAAAATCTTTGATAGGAAATACAGACTTAAAAACGCCGTGCAATCCTAAATCAGCTCTCTCTTCTTGTGCAATATCAGTCTGCAAAAACTTTTCGTACGACTTGCGCTGTACATCCATAAGATTAGGAACATCAATAACTTGCCGAATGCTCGCAAAGTTACGACGAGGGCGTTGTAGATGATTGATCAATGTAGTTGCCATTATCAGGCTCCTTTATGCAAAAAGGTTTAATGGGTAGAACAAATAAACGTAGGAATCCAGACGCGGCCGGATTCCTACGAAATCATTCATGGCAACAGGATGCTTCCAAAGGATGTTATCCTGCTTACAATTTTTTTGCTCGCAATGAGCAGGTGCTGCATAGATATCCATGCATTCTCGTTTTACTTGCAACAGAAAGTTATGCAAGTTCTACTTCTGCACCCTCTTTTTCAAGTTCAGCTTTCATTTTTTCAGCTTCATCTTTTGCAACATTCTCTTTGATTGGGCTTGGAGCACCATCAACGAGATCTTTTGCTTCTTTTAGACCAAGACCTGTGATCGCACGAACAGCTTTGATCACCTGAATCTTCTTGTCACCAACAGCTTTCAAAGTAACAGTAAATTCTGTTTTTTCAGCAGCGCCAGCGGCCTCACCACCAGCAGCTACAGCGCCACCAGCAACTGCAACCGGAGCAGCAGAAACACCAAAGTGCTCTTCTAATGTATCTACAAGTTCTTTAAGTTCCAATACTGTCATTGACTCAATGTACTGAACCAATTCTTCTTTTGTCATTTTTGTTGCCATTTCAACATCCTCCAATAGTTTTACTTACTTCAAGCACGCACGCATCAAACATACGTCTCTTAAACTTTTTACCCTTCTTTACTTTCTTTATCTCTTCGAATAGCATCGAGGGCGTACACAGCCTTACGAAGAATACCGGAATTCACGTATACAAAACCAGAAATTGGATTTTGTAGACTTCCAACCAAACGTCCAAGCAACACTTCTCTACTTGGCGTATTTGCAAGTTCTTCAACCTGCGTCTTCTCAAGCAATTGTCCACGCAGAACACCTGCTTGAATTTGAAAATTTTTGTTCTTTTTTGCGAACTCATACAGCGCTTTGGCCAAAGACACCGGATGTTCGTCTGTATAAGCCACTGCAGTTGGACCACTAAAATGATCCGTTAAAACCTCAAGTTCCGTGTCCTTGATTGCAATTTTAGCCAATGTATTCTTCAATACTTTTAACTCAATGCCTTCTTCACGCAACTTCTCACGAAGCGTTGTCATTTCGCCGACCGTAGTACCTGCATAATGACTTACGACAGCAGCACGAACCGTTTTAAAACGGTCATGTACAGCACCAACAAATTCTTGTTTCTTTCTTAGATTTGCTCCAGCCATGTTGACTCCTTATATACTTGCAGGATCTACAGAAACACCTGGCCCCATTGTCGGAGACAATGTAACAGTTTTAATGTAGGTGCCTTTTGCCGATGATGGCTTCGCCTTTACAATAGACTCCATCAATGTTTTTGCATTTTCTACAAGTTTGATTTTATCAAACGAAATTTTTCCAATCACAGTATGCACAATACCTGTTTTATCAACGCGATATTCGATACGACCAGCTTTGATTTGCTGAACTGTTTTACCAACGTCTGTACTTACAGTACCGGCTTTGGGATTTGGCATCAAGCCACGTGGGCCGAGCACAGTACCTAATTTACCTACTTTTGACATCATATCAGGTGTTGCAATCAACTTATCAAACTCAAACCAACCACCTTGGATTTTTTCTACCAAATCATCTGACCCGACAAAATCAGCACCTGCAGCTTTGGCTTCAGCTTCTTTTTCACCTTTGGCGATGACTGCTACCCGTACTGTCTTACCTGTACCATGAGGAAGCAAAGAAACACCACGAACCATTTGATCAGCATGCTTTGGATCAACACCCAAACGCACTGCTATATCTACAGTTTGATCAAACTTTCTTTCCTCAAAAGACTTCATCTTATCCACTGCTGCTTCAAGATCATACAATTGACCTACTTCGACTGTTTTTGCAGCGTTGATATATTTTTTTCCGTGCTTTGCCATATCAAAAACCTCTATAATTACTTTACTTCAATGCCCATACTACGAGCACTGCCTTCAATGATTCTCATCGCAGCTTCAATACTAGCCGCATTAAGATCTGCCATTTTGATCTCAGCAATTTCTTTGATCTGATCTTTGGTCACTGTCCCAACTTTATCTTTATTAGGCACACCTGATCCTTTTGCGATCTTTGCTGCTTTTTTCAATAAAGCTGACGCTGGCTCTGTCTTTTTGATAAATGAGAAACTACGGTCTTCATAGACACTGATCACCACAGGAACAATC
Organism: Deltaproteobacteria bacterium; assembly: GCA_020441045.1. Taxonomy (GTDB): domain Bacteria; phylum Bdellovibrionota_G; class JALEGL01; order JALEGL01; family JAGRMV01; genus JAGRMV01. The sequence continues at coordinate 3,878 of JAGRMV010000144.1, forward strand.
GTATCTCCAAGCTCAGCTGTTTCAGCGTTAAAAGCTTTACAGAAATCCATAATATTCACACCATGTTGACCAAGTGCTGGGCCTACTGGTGGCGCAGGGTTTGCTTTACCTGCAGGAATCTGCAACTTGATATATGCTTGAATTTTTTTCTCAGCCATACTCTTTTACCTCTTACTTAATTTTTCTCTACCTGGGAATAATCCAACTCCACAGGTGTTGACCTTCCAAAAATACTGACAAGAACACGCATTTTTCCCTTGTCCGGATTCACGTCATCCACAATACCATTAAAGTTCTGGAACGGACCGTCAATAACGCGCACACTCTCACCTTTATCAAATGAAATTTCCAATTTTGGCGATATCACGCCATCTGTAATTTGCTGCGTAAGCTTTAGCACTTCAGCTTCTGAAACCGTCGGTGGTTTTTTACCCTTACCCACAAAGCCCGAAATTCGGGGCGTATCTTTTACCACGTGCCAGGTCTCATCATCAAGCACCATTTGTACAAAAACATATCCTGGGAAGAATTTTTTCTCACGCGTCTTTTTCTTACCCTGGTTGATTTCGACAACGTTTTCAGTTGGAATCAAAATTTCACCAAAAAACTCTTCTTTACCCGCAGCTTTTATGCGATCAAGCAAACCAACCTTGGCTTTTTTCTCATACCCAGAAAACGTATGAACGATATACCATTTCATATCTGGATGGGTCGGAGCCATAGAAGACGCAGTTGCCTCCTCCTTCACTTGCACTTCCTCTACAGAAGCGTCTTGATCAGAAGCAGCAGACTCTTGATTTTCAACAGCTGTGTTATCTTGATTTTGTTCTTCTATGCTCATTACACTATCCACTTATACCGACAAAATGCTACCAATAAACCAGTTGGAAGCCATGTCAAAAAATCCTAAAAACACCGCACAAATGACCACCAACACAATGACCACAACGGTTGAAAGGTATGCTGTTTTTCTTAGAGGCCATGTCACTTTCTTAAGTTCCTGCAGAACTTCCAAAGAATACGCTTGCACACTGGCACGCGTAAAACAAATCAAACCAGCGATCGTTGCAACCAAACTACCAACGACTGCAGAAATAGGCGCAACTTCCAACACACGAAAATTGGGATACGCAACAATGTCCATTCCCAAAGCAATCGCTTTATGCAACACCCAACCAACCAGCGAGATGGCCACGATATAACTTAGATATATCCACTTACGATCGTTTGACACGTTCAAAACCTCTTTGTTTTCTACGTTTTTTAAACGCAGGATGCGTCACCTCCTTTATAAGGAGATGACGCGATTCTTGCCGCCGACGCTATCATCGGCAAACACTACTTTTTACGCCACAAAGGCGTAAGGCGGCATTATTCAGTTACTTCTGAAACAACACCAGAGCCTACAGTACGTCCACCCTCACGGATCGCAAAACGCACTTCTTTTTCCATTGCGATAGGCGAAATCAACTCAACGTTCATTTCAATGTTATCGCCTGGCATAACCATCTCAACGTTTTCAGGAAGTGTTACCACACCTGTTACGTCAGTTGTTCTAAAATAGAACTGCGGACGGTAACCTTTAAAGAATGGAGTATGTCTTCCACCCTCAT
>JAGRMV010000145.1 GCA_020441045.1 Deltaproteobacteria bacterium
TTGCAAGCTTCTTTGATGCTGCCAAGATATCATCAACAATGGCTTCCCGATGAAATTCGAGTAGAAGAAGGATTTGATCCAGCGATTGCAGGCAAGTTAGAAGCCAAAGGTCACGTCATCCATACCCAAGATCTTGGTTGCAAAGTGCAAGCTGCCTCTATGCAAAGTCAACAAAGCGTCAGTGCTTTCTCAGACATGCGCGGCGCAGGTAAAGCCCTGGCCTTCTAAGACAAGTAGTTCAGTAAAAGGTTCTCTTACCTAATTTTCGACGTGCTAGCGTAAGTATGCACGTTACAAAAAATTGTGAGCTAAGAGGCATACGTAAATTTAAGGTATAGCGGTGCTTGTTTTGCGGGCAAAAAAAGGATACAAACACGCCTGTGTCACAGTTGTCTTTTATGAACCAGGCCGCGCAAACGCCTTTGATGCGTCAATACTGCGAAATCAAAAAACAATGTCCGGATGCAATTTTGTTTTTTCGGCTGGGGGACTTTTATGAAATGTTTTTTGAAGACGCGGTTACGGCAGCGCCAGTGCTCGATATTGCACTGACATCGCGGGATAAAAACGCCAAGAATCCGATTCCACTGTGTGGCGTGCCATTTCATAGCGCCCAATCGTATATTACCAAACTGTTAGATGCGGGGTTCAAAGTTGCGATCTGTGAGCAAGTCGAGGAGCCGGAAGCCGGCAAAAAAATCGTCAAACGTGAAATTGTGCGTTTGATCACGCCGGCGACGCGTTCGGATCAAGAGGGGCTGGCCTCCGACCAAGTGAATTATATCGCCTCTGCCGTCAAAGGTAAAAAAGGCTGGACCCTGGTTTGGACTGATATTCATGCTGGCGTGGTGGAATATGCCTACGAATTAAGCGCGCAAGATATGCAAGCGATCTTGCAAAATATCAACCCAGCTGAACGGGTCGGTTTTGATAAAGAAGTCGAAAAAATATATGGCGCAGAAGTTGAAGTGATTGCAAAACCACCGGTCAAAGATGCAACCCAAATGGTATTAGCGCGTTATGGCGTCAATCACGCAAGTGTATTGGGTATCGAAAATATGGATGAGGTTTTGCTTGGTGTATATGCCTTGCTCGAATATGTGGAAAATATCAATCTTACGACCATAGGCCAACTGGAATACCCGAAGCCATTTGAGAAACAAAATTTTTTGATTGTCGACCAAGTAACGCAAAAAAATTTGGAATTGTTTTCACAGGCTGGTCCGAGCTTGTTACGCGTGTTGAACTATACCAAAAGTCCTGGTGGTGCCCGGTGTTTGCGACAGTGGATTGCAAGACCTTTGCGAGATATCAATAGAATTCAAAAACGTCTAGAAACGGTAGCGCACTTGGTTTCAAACCATACGATCTGTACCCATTTGCAGTCCATGTTGCGGGAGGTTCGTGACATGCAGCGCTTGATGGGGCGGGTCATCAGTCACAAAGCCTTTGTTCGAGATGTGCTTTCGATTCAAAGCACGCTTGCGCAAGTTCCTTTGATCCAAAAAACTTTACAAGAAAGCAACCATAATCACCTGCAGGCTTTGGCAGAGGACCTGCGGGTGCTACCTGATCTTATAGAAGAACTTACCCAAGGTCTTGCGGATGAACCATCGATGCTACTTAGCGATGGGGGTGTCATTCGCGATGGGTATAACAAAGAGCTGGATCATTATCGTCAGCTTGCTCGAGATAATAAATCCTGGATTGCACGTCTGCAAGAGCAAGAGCGCGAAGCAACCGGTATCTCGACGCTCAAAATAGGCTACAATCGTGTGTTTGGTTATTATTTAGAAATTAGTAAAGCGCATCATGCCAAAGTGCCTTCACGCTACATTCGTAAACAGACCTTGGCCAATGCCGAGCGCTATATTACCCCTGAGCTAAAAGAAAAAGAGGAAGAAATCCTCGGTGCAAAACATAAAATGCACGTGCTTGAGGAAGAGCTTTTTAAAGGCTTGGTTAGACAGTGCCAGTTACATGGGCAAGCTCTGATGCACAATCATCAAGTATTATCGAATCTGGATGTGTTATGTAGCTTTGCTACGGCGGCAATCCAGCACCAGTTTACCCAGCCTGTTGTGAACGATGCAAAAGTAATCGATATCAAGCAAGGACGGCATCCTATTGTGGAAGCGACTCTTTCCGATATGCCATTTGTACCCAATGATACGTTGCTGGATGATCGTGACCAGAGTTTTATTTTATTAACCGGACCGAACATGGCGGGGAAATCGACAGTGATGCGACAGGTCGCATTGATTGTGTTGATGGCCCAGATGGGATGCTTTGTACCGGCCTCTGACGCTACTGTGGGGCTGGTGGATCAGATTTTTACCCGTATCGGGGCGCAGGATGATGTGACCCAAGGCCGATCGACATTTATGGTAGAAATGAATGAAACCGCGCATATTCTACAAGCGGCAACGGATCGAAGTCTGGTGCTATTGGATGAAATTGGTCGCGGTACCAGTACCTATGATGGGGTATCGATTGCTTGGGCGGTCAGCTCATATTTGCATGATCATATTCGTGCCAAAACTATTTTTGCGACGCATTACCATGAGCTCGTCGAAATGGCCGCCACCCATGACCGATTGACGTGCTATAAAATGCAAGTTCGTACGTGGAAAGATGAGATTATTTTCTTGCGGAAGATGGAAGTTGGTAGTGTGCAGCGCAGTTATGGTATTGAGGTTGCGCAACTTGCCGGGGTACCCATGCCGGTGATTGACAATGCCAAAACCATTTTACAGCAACTGGAGAGTCCCAAGGCCGCATCTATTGTAGCTCAAAATATTGCAACATTATCGGATGCACCAAAGCATCCGTTAGAAGACGTGCTAGCAGATTTTCAACCCGATGAGATGTCGCCCAAACAAGCCTTAGAGTTTTTGTATCAACTCAAACAAAGAGTGTAAGTTTTCAAGATTATTGAAGTATTGTAAGTAGTTAGGCTGCATGCGCGTAAACTTATAGATCGTTATAAGGGTTTGCATTATAATGATAATCACGTGAACAGAAGCATGATCATAGCTATTTTGATGTGGATGCCATCGGCACTTTTGCTTGCCGCGCCGCAAACCATGACGGCTGCAATTTTTAATCAACAACAAGATGGGTTCACCTTGCAACTTTTTCTGTCGGATGAAGTGCAATATAGTTCACAGAGCTTACCTTTTGACCACAAGAATCAAATTGCCGCCCGGTTTTTTGTCGATCTGTTTCCGGTGACAACGACGCCGCAGTTTGCTTTGCCCGAAATCGATGATAACCTCTGGGTACAGAAGATTCGGGTGGGTAAAAACACGCCTGATAAGATTCGATTGGTGCTTGATTTAACGTCCCTAGGTGAAAAACAAGCGTTTACAGTCACCAAAAATAGCAAGGGGTTGTTGATTGCCGCTGTTGGCAATCCATCAGAAGTTCCAGATGTGCCTGTGATCACCAAGGTTGAGTCCACCAAATCAGTTCCAATTTTGAAAAAAAACAAAGATAAAACTTACCGGATTGTCATTGATCCTGGCCATGGCGGTGCCGACCCTGGTGCCAGTGGGGTCAAAGGCACCAAAGAGAAAAATGTTGTGTTGGCGATTTCAAAACTTGTCCGTACGCAGTTGAGTAAAAATAAACAGTACATCACGTTTATGACACGTGAAAAAGATAAAACGCTTCAATTGCAGGAGCGTACGCTGTATGCCAATACCAAAGGTGGTGATTTATTTGTCTCCATCCATGCCAATGCCAGTCCTCGTAGAAGTGCCAAAGGTGTATCCACGTATTTTTTAAACAATGCCGATGACCAGGAATCATTGCGGGTGGCGATGCGTGAAAATGGTGAACTGGATCCGTCTAACTTACGTGTGCCTTCAGGTTCGGATGACTATTATTTGGAGATCATGAAGGCATCGATGATCAAAAACTTCCATACCACTCAGTCCACCGATTTGGCTCGCGCAGTGCAAAAAAAAATGATGCAGTATTTGTCCCCCAAATACAGTGAAGTTGTGAATTTAGGGGTACGCAGTGCCAGGTTTTATGTATTAACTGGCGCAAAAATGCCGTCTATCTTGGTTGAAACATCTTTTATCTCCAATCCAACCGAAGAAAAACGACTGACAAGTCCAGACTATCAGGAAAAATTATCGCAAGCGATTGTCGAAGGCATTGAAGCATACGTGGCATCCGAGCAAAGCGGTCATCAATAAATGCGATTCAGCTAAGTAGCAAGCCTAAGGGGTGTGTACTTCTCTGGTCACAACGTTTGGTCTTAGAACGTTTCTTCACAGGGCAAAGGATCTGCCAGAACATAAGATGCGCTACAATCGACGTGATTACCATCTAAATCAACCGCATCATGGACAGTGACAGTGATTTCTTGTAACCAAGCCGAAACAGCAAGCAGTGAACAACCTTGCGCATCGACCACCCATACGTCTTGTCGCCCAGTATAGTACGGATAAATCGACGTATTGACCAACCCGCCATTGCCTAAACTTAAAAATGCCGTCGATGAAAGGGTGATGTCATTGTTGAACAATGATACATCTTCGTCGAAACGGACCATGGCGGTAAAACAACCATTGAAGTTATTAAATTTGTTGATGCTTTGGACTTTTGGCGGTCCAGGTAGGGAGTTACCAAAACCGGTACCTGTATTAAAAGAAATTTGTACCCCCTGCGGATATTGGCCATCATATAACTGATTGTTATTGGTGCTGGTAAGTCCCGACAATAAAATGACATAATAAATGGCATTGCTCTCGAGTGCGGTCGTGGTAACTTCGATATCGATCATGTTGCCTACAACTTCTATGTCGACGGGCGTGATGGTTTGAGTAGAACCAAAGACTTCTTTCTTGACGATGACATTGCCATTGCTGGTCGCTGGATCAATGGTCTCGGAGAAGAAAACTTGAATGGTGTTATTGTTGGTGCTGATATTGGTCGAGAGGTTGACAGGGGAGGATGAGGTAACGCGAAAATCAAAGTTTAAAGCCGTATTAAATAGGGTTAGAGGCGTATTGGGATTTTGGGTTCCGCAAGCGCTAATTAGTAGACCTACGACAGTCAATACCAGTGAAGGGATTATGTATTGTATATATCTCATTGCAGACTCCTTATACCATATCTGATGCAATGCATGCAAACACAAGTTTGCTTCTGTGTTCTTATCAAAAAAAGCAAAAAACATACCAAGCTATACGTTTGTAACATCTTGTTTTTAAATATTTATTTTACACACGGCTGTTTGTGTGAAAAATTTTTGGGCCCATTTGCCCCATGTTTGTCACAGGTCAAGGCGCCTATGCGTGCAATAAAGCTTGCCTTTAAGCTTAAAACGTTTTGCTGTTTGGGTTGGTTGTTGACCAGACCAAATGATTGCCTTCCAAATCGACGGCATCTTGGACAGTGACGGTGATTTCTTGTAGCCATGCCGAAACACCTAATAATGAACAACCTTGCGCGTCGAC
>JAGRMV010000146.1 GCA_020441045.1 Deltaproteobacteria bacterium
TCGCCCCAAAATAAAAGGAAAAAATAAAAAATATATGCCGTCTACGAGAATATCTTGTTGGGACTTTTGGGAGTGCTAGGACTTTGTCCAGGGTTGTACAAAAGCAAAAGTGGGATACTAAGGTGGCAATAAAAAAAGGAAAACACTGTGTTTGAAAAAGCAAAAGTCATTGAAGATTACAAAATACATGACAAAGATACTGGATCTCCAGAAGTTCAAGTTGCGATTTTAACCAATCGTATCAATCATCTTACTGAACATTTGAAAACCCATAAGAAGGATCATCACTCTCGTCGTGGTCTTTTAAAAATGATTGGAGCTCGACGTCGTCATTTGGATTATTTGAAACGTATGGAAGTTGAGCGTTACAAGAAAGTTATTGGTAGCCTGGGTCTGCGTAAGTAGTCCTTGAGCTATATTTTATTTCCCCTTTTTATATTATAAACAATAAGCTTGCCTGTTTATGGTCTTTTAGCGTAGTTTTTTAAGTTGTACGTAAACGATTGCAGTAAAAAAGAAGTCCTGACTTAAGGGCAAGTCAAATCATCAAAGGAATTTTTATTATGAAGAAAACAATCGATTTTTGTGGTCGCCCTCTTTCTATCGAAACAGGTGTTATGGCCAAACAAGCTAATGGAGCCGTTATGGTTCAATACGGTGAAACGGCAGTGCTGGTTACGGCAACCTGTTCGAAATCAGATCGAGAGGGTGTGGATTTTTTACCATTGTCTGTAGACTACCAAGAAAAATTTTCAGCGTCAGGGCGTATTCCTGGCGGGTTTTTTAAGCGTGAAGGTCGTTTGGGCGAAGGTGAAATTCTTGCCTCTCGTCTTACCGATCGTCCGATTCGGCCGCTTTTTCCAAAGGGCTATGGACGAGACACCCAAATTGCGGCAACGGTTTATTCGTTTGATAAAGAAAACGAAAGCGATTTGCTTGGATTGATTGGTGCCTCAGCAGCGTTACACATATCCGATATCCCTTTTTTAGGGCCAGTGGGCGCGATTCGTGTTGGCAAAATCGATGGCCAATTGAAACTCAACCCAACGATTGCTGAAATGGATCATTCAGATTTAGAGTTGATTGTTGCAGCTAGTCGTGAAGCCATTGTCATGGTCGAAGGTGCGGCCAATCAGTTACCTGAATCAGAAATATTAGAAGCATTGAAAATGGCTTTTGAGGGCATTCAGCCGCTACTTGATTTGCAAGATGAAGTTCGTCGTGAATTAGGCAAAGAAAAATTTGTTGTGCAAGCCCCCGTGGTGAACACTGAAGCGATTGAAAAAATCACTGGTTTGGTGTCGAGCAAGTTGGATGAGTTGCTCACCATCAAAAATAAGATTGAGCGTTATCAAGCGATTCATAGCTTTGAAAAGAAAGTCAAAGAGGGATTGCTGGTAGAATCAGAAGACAATCAAAAAGTGGCTGACTTGGTTGAGTCAGTTGTACATGATTTGATTGGTGCCAAGATGCGAACCAAGATTGTGACTGAAAAGAAACGTTCTGACGAGCGTAAGACAGATGAGATTCGAAACATTACTTCACAGGTCAGCGTGCTCCCTAGAACCCATGGTTCTGCTTTGTTTACACGTGGTGAAACCCAAGCTCTAGTTACAACAACACTTGGTACAAGTGATGATGAGCAGCGCATTGATTCGATGAGTGGCGAAAGTAAACGTCGCTTTATGTTGCATTACAACTTCCCTTCATTTTCTGTCGGAGAAGTGCGCCCTAACCGTGGACCAGGACGTCGTGAAATTGGTCACGGGGCATTGGCGACCAAAGCGCTGGCTGCAGTATTGCCAGGTACTGAAAAGTTTCCATACACCATTCGTGTATTGTCTGATGTTTTAGAGTCGCATGGTTCGTCTTCGATGGCAACTGTATGTGGTGGTGCGCTGTCGATGCTTGATGCAGGTGTGCCATTGAAAGCACCCGTTGCAGGGATCGCTATGGGCCTTGTTAAAGAAGATAATCAGTTCTTTATTCTTTCGGATATTAGTGGCGACGAAGATCATGTTGGAGATATGGATTTTAAAGTTGCGGGTACCAAAGAAGGTATAACGGCTGTGCAAATGGATATCAAAGTGACCGGGATCGGTTGGGATATTGTTGAACAAGCCCTTGAACAAGCTCGCGTTGGTCGTATTCATATTCTGGGTAAAATGGCTGAAGCATTGGAAACCAATCGTAGTGAGTTGTCCAAGCATGCACCGCGTTTAGAAACGATCGAGTTGCCAAAAGAAAAAATTCGTGAAGTCATTGGTAAGGGTGGAGAAACCATTCGCCGATTGACAGAAGAGGGTGGCGCCAAAATTGAGATCAGTGATGATGGTATTGCCACAATTGCTTCTTCGGATGCTGATTCGTTGGCTCGGACCAAACAAATGATCATGGATATCATTGAGGATCCTGAAGTGGGCAAAATCTACAAAGGTAAAGTGGTTCGGATTGAAGAATATGGTGCTTTTGTCAATATCCTTCCCAATAGTGATGGATTATTGCATGTCAGTGAGATGATTTCAGAGGGTGGCGGACGCATCAATGTCAACGATGTCGTCAAAGACGGAGACATCATGGAAGTGCGTGTCCTTGAGATTGATCGTATGGGGAAAGTTAAATTGACCCAATATCTCAATCCAGAAGATCGTCCTGAACGTCCTGCACGCGAAAGCCGTCCAAGACGTGATCAAAGAAACGATCAGCGTGGCCGAGGCGGTCGTGACCGAGATCGTGACCGTGACCGAGACCGTAAGCGTCGTTATTAGAAATGGCCGTGGAAGAAGGTGGAGTATATCCATCTTCTTGATCTAATGATATGGATACCCGAAGTTGGGCCTTAGGTTTTTTTGCAGCTTGTTTTCCAAGACTAAAGCTTAATGTTATAAACCCAGCTGTTGCAGCAAGAGGTAGGGCAATGGATAAAGGATTGATTGCCTGAGCCCTGGTGTTAAACAGGATCATGATAAGAAAAAAACATATTTTTTTGACAACCATGTTGGTCCTTTTTTGGCGTTGTATTAGCTATGCCTCAATTTCACATGAGATGCGGGTGGACCATATCACAATCGATCGCCTAGAAAAATATATTCGTACGGGAGACCTAGATACAGTTTATGGTTTCCGCTCGATGACGTGGGCCCAGATGACATCTGTCTTGCGTGAAGTTGAACAGAAGGGGCGATTGTCTCCTGTCGACCAATGGATGCTCACAGATTACGGTATAGAGAAAAATGGCTGGCAGCTCTATAGCTATATGCAAGTAGGTGGTATTGTCTCAAGAAGTAACCCCGCCAGACTTTTAGAAACAGACGCATGGATGAATCCTCTGGTCAATGCGCAACAGGGTGGACGTTTTGTTGCTGGTGGCCATATTTTAAATATAGAACCGCGCCTGGTGTTAGAGAATGCGAAATGGTTTTCTTTGGATCTTTGGCCCCAAATTCGAATGACCGATGATCAGACATGGGATTTGGATATGTTTCAAGCTGTCCTGAAGGTGGGTGTTCATAATTTAGAATTGGCTGCGGGTCAAATGCATTTTAAGTGGGGGCAAGGAAGACATGCGTCAATGTTATTTGCTGGATCACAAAAGCCATTGCAAATGATTCGTCTACAAAATGTTGAGCCTACGCTACTGCCAGGTTGGTTTTCATTTTTAGGAAAAGGTAAATTCACCTTGTTTTTTGCACGTATGGATGATGACCAAGCTTTGCCAGGTAGTTTGTTGGTTGGTGAGAGGATTGCTTTTCGAGTTTCGCCAGTGTTTGAGTTTGGTTTGACCCAAATGATTCAAGTCGGTGGCCAGGGATATCCAGATGTACCTTGGTATGAAAATGTATCAGAAGTACTAGGGTACCGATTTAATGCAAATGAAACCAATTTTACCAATCGCAATGCGATGTTTGATTTTCGTTTTCGCATCCCTCAATGGAACAATTTGAATCTATATGGCGAGGTATTTCTTGAAGATTGCTGTAACATCAATTTCGACAAAAATATTGGCAATATGCTTGGGATTGAGCTACCGGAGGTCGGGCGAAATCGTGCAACAACCATCGGTTTTGAACATATACGAACAACGTTTGTCTACAATCGACATTTTCGGTATCGCTCTGGCTTTATCTACGAAGGAATTTCATTAGGTCATCATATTGGTGCTGACGCACTTGGGTTTTATGGTTTTATCATGCAAGATTTTGCAAATGGATTTTCACATGAGTTTTTGGGGGCGTTGGAAGTACGCCAAGTGCACGATTATTCCAGTCGAAAAAATGATATCCGCACAATTGTAGCCGACTATGAAGTTAGAGAAAGAAGACTTCGAGGGGCTTACCAAGTAAAGTTACATTTTTCTAAACAATGGACCGCCTCTATACAATGGGGATTAGAGTATATACAAGGGTTTGATTTTGCGCTGGGCAATAACAAAATATTTGCAGCAGGTCGATATCAGCTCGAGTATTCATTTTAAAAGGGATAAGTGTGGAAGGGAAAAAAGAAAGCAACTTTCTACAGATTCATCGTGAGAGTTTTATCAACCGAGAACGTATATGGATGACACTGGCATGGAAGAGGCTGAATTATTGTACTAGGTTTATACCTTCCACATCACAATTTAATCGACCTGATAATCTAGCTCGTTTACTTGAAATGGCGACCATAGTTGCATCATATTTTAGTGCCATTCTGGCTGACTTTTTTACAGATGGTAAAGCTCAGGTGTTTATCAAGGAGTTGACTCATTGTAATGGCAATGCCGATTTGGCGTTTTATCCGAAAAAAAATATAGAGCGGAAAATTATTTTTTCCTATGAAGGTTCCTACTAATTTATGTCATCTTTCTTTGATCGAAATAACATAAAAAATATACTACTTAATTTTTTGGGTATAGGGCTTAAAGTTTTACGGCCATTGTATTTAATTGTTTTTGCACGTGTTCTAGGCATTGAACTGTATGGTATCTATGTTCTAATCTACGTGATTTTTGAAATTTTTTCTAAACTGACAACCCTTGGCATGGGTGGGGGACTCATGCATTTGCTTGAAGATCTACAAGTAGAGTACCAGCAATATAAACCGATGCTCATTTATTTTATCGCTTGCTTTAGTTTTTGTTGGAGTGTCTTGTTATGTGTGTTGGTTTATTTTTGCCTAAATCAATTTGGCGACGTGCTAGGTATCAATGCTGATCTTCAAAAATATATTATTTATTATTTACCCGTAACACCTTTTTTTTCGGTCGATATTCTTTTTTTAAACAGTTTACGCAATACCATGAAAATAAAATATGAAGTGTTTAATAGTTCACTTGTTATTCCAGGTATTGTTTTTACTTTGGGATATATATTATCAAAATATTTTGGCTTAATAGGTATTATTTATGCACATTTGGTTTCTTATATTGTTTCTTGTTTGCTCTATATGTATTTTATACATATTTCATATGGTCCCCTTAAGGTACAAATTAGC
>JAGRMV010000147.1 GCA_020441045.1 Deltaproteobacteria bacterium
GTCGACTTTTGGGGGCATTTTTTTTTTTTTTTTAAGGTGCGTAAACACTTCGTGCTGTTTAGATAGCCCTGGGCTCAAAGCAATAAACCTATTGTAGTATTGTACCGCTTTTTGACCATCTTGCATATGGTATTGGTTTAAAATTCCCAATGCGTACATTGCCTTGGCGTTTTGTGGATCAATCTTAACCATACCAATAAAACTTTCATTTGCAGCATCGTCAAGTCCTAATGCAGCACTACTGACACCTAAGTGGTAAATAGCGGTTAATTCAAGTGGTTCGATGCTTAAAATATCTTTATAAAGCTTTGCTGCGTTGTTGTAATCATGATGGTCAATATAACTCTGTGCTAGGTTCATTTTGGGTTGGATTAGTTGTGGATTGCGAGAGGTAGCAGCTAAAAATGATTTTTGCGCCTCTTCACGATAGCCTATATGCACGTAGGTGACGCCGAGTTGGTTCCACGTTTCAGCATTTTTAGGGTTTAACTTACGAGCACGGTGTAGGGTGAGTTCGGCCAAGTCATATTTTTTTTGGTCTGCATAAATATTTGCCAAAGTGTGGATGGCAAAAATATTATCTTTCTTCTCTCTTAAAAGTTGTTCCACGATGTCCAAAGCTTTTTGATACTGTTGCTGCTTTCGATAAACGTTGGCGATATCGTTTTTAAGTTTCCAACTGGTGGGGTATTTTTTGGTGTAGATGTTGTAAATATTCAATGCTTTGTCAAGTTGGTTGTTTTGTGCATAGAGTTGTGCAAGCAAGAGTTTTTTACTTTCTTCCAGGGGTTCTACCAAGTCAGCATGTTCAAAATGTTTGATGGCTTGCTGCATTTTACCCATGCGATGGTAGTAGGTCGCCAATACCAAATGGGCTCTTTTGTCTGAAGGGTTATCCAAAACTTTTTGCTTATGAAGGTTGATTTGGTAGGCGACTTCACTGTAACCTTCTTGCTTGACCCTGCGTTGGCTGGGTTGAAATTGATCTGGTGCAATGATTTTTTTTTCATTACTCTGGGAAAGTGTGGAAGGAGCCTCCTTACATCCATGAAAAAAAATAGGTACGAGTAAGATAGGGATTATTTTCTTCATTGTTGTTCTCCTGCGTATTGGCTACTCCAGGGTTCTACGATATACAAATCTTTAATAAGTGGGAACCGAACAGGAGGGTAGTCTTGCGGTTTGTACTGCGAAAGTTGGGTGTAGGCATCTTTAGCAGTCTGCGTATAGACATTCAATTGTTGTGATTTTTTCAAAGCGCTTTCAAAAGATTCGATGGCTTGTTCCTCGATAGGAAGTGCTTGGTTTTGCAGCTCGACTTGATAAAGTTGAATCTCTTCTGGTGATAAATTATCGGGAAGTGGAGCAGTAAATAAGGCTTGTGAAAAGTCTTGGTAGCACAATCCTAGTTTAAATAACGCATTGATACCTACCTCAGGGTCATTCATTTTTACAATGCGGATGTACTCTTTTTTAAGGATTTTAAGGAGATCGTATTTTTTCTTGATGTTTCTTTCCAAGGCGCTTTGCGGCATTGTGAGTTGGATGCGCATGTATTGCTTAAAGGTTTTTTCCAATAATGCCATTTCTGCTTTGGATGCGTAGTGATTGGCAGTATCAGAAGATCCTATTCGCTTATTCATATCAATGGCTTTTTGGTAGAACGCATCTGCATTTGCAGGTTGTTTCACCTCAATCAAGTTTTGTGCGATATGATAATAGGCTTCAACTGATTTTGGCGATTTGCGGCCATAGGTTTTAGCAAAGCGCTCAAAAACTTCAATTGCAGGGAAGTATTTGTTTTGTTTCTCGAATATAAGCGCTTGTGAAAAAATGACGGTCTCACGATCTGTAGAATCAGGGTATAATTTCTCATGCTCTTTATAGTTAATCAGAGCTTGGTCGTATTGTTTGAGCTGTTCTCTGAAAACCGCAGCATTAAATAGTGCATCTGGCGCAGCTTTGGCTTTGGGCGCTTTGCTGACATAAAGTTCGTAGTATCTAGCTGTGTTACTATAATCGAGTTTTTCGTCAAAGTAAGCAGCGAGAGCAATCATGAGTTGGGGCACTAAATCAGAGTTAGGGTATTGCTTAAGAAAAGTTGTAGATACCGCGATGGCTTTGTCTGATTGATCCGCGTTAATGTAATCGATAGATGCATTAAACAGAGCTTTGTCAGCGTATTTTGAGTCAGGATAGCGTGCTACAAGATTTTCGAAGGTCTTGGCAGCGGCAATGTAATCTTTTGCATCTTCTTTGTCTTTCCCTTGCTGAAAAATCGCACCTTGGATCAAATCTAAAAGCAAGGTTTTGTTTTTTGGAGTGGCAAAGCGTGGGACTTGTAGATAGGCTTCTGCTGTTTTTTCAACACCAACCCAGTTTTTTTGAATATTGTAGATATCAAGAATCAAGTGGCGAGAACGGTCTGCTGAGTCTGAATCGGGATAGAATTGAATGACTTTTTCAAAACCTCCTCGCGCGTTGTCAAAGTAATTATAGTTATAATACAACTGCGCATGTTGAAAATAAATTTTGGATGCATTGGGATCACTAGGAAAAAGCTTAACATAAAGAATATTGGCATTGATCAGTGCTGTTGTTGTGTCAGGTAAAGGAAGTGCTTCTTGCGTGGCTTTTTTCTTTTCAGCGATGCTTTGAATTTTTTTGTAGTTTTCTGTTTCAACATGGTTCAAAGAGTCAATCTGCCCGACAAGTGCTTTTTTAGCGTGCTTGCCTTTGGGATTTTGTTTTACAACAAGGCCAAATTGAACTGCAGAGGTTTCATAACGCTTGTATTGGAATAAAAGTTCTGCGTAAAGCATACGCAGATTATAGGCTTTTGCATGATGTGAAAAACGATCGAAGTATTTCTTATAAAATCCCATGGCGGTAAGTGCAAAGTTCTCGCTTTTCTTTGGATCTTGCGCTTCGCTTTTTTGTGCTTCTTCATGATATCGCGTGGCCAAAAAACGAGCGTAAACTTCAGAACGGTTATGTGCATATTCACGCACGGGCACTTCAATATTTTCTCGATGCCATCTTGATTCAGGCTCGTAAGTTGCAAGAAAATGGTTCATTTCTTTCATAGCAGTAGCCAAGCGTTGACTTCGGTCATAACAATCAATCAGTTTGGAATGATATTTCGGGGCGTCTGGCGACAATGGAACTTTTTTAAGTAAAAGCGTAATTGTTTTGATGGCTAAATCGTAACGAGATTGATCAAAATAGATGTCTGAAAGTTGTTCTAGAACCTTAATCGCATATTCAGGCTCTCCGATCGATGTAAAATAATGATCGGCTTCGACAAACTCTCCCAGCTCTGAATAGATCAAAACCAAATCGCGAAGTGCTTCGTTGCGCAGGTCCGTTTCGCTGACAACGTCTTTTGAGTTTTCTATGACTTTTTGCATGACCTTTTTGGCTAGGTCGAACTTCAATTGATTAAAATAACACCAAGATACTTTGTACAACGCAGGGTTATGTAGCTTGTTAGGTGTTTTTAAGATCTGATTAAAACTAGCGATCGCCTCATCGAATTTCCTGTCATCAAAGTAGTATTCCCCGATTTTAAAGTAGGAGTCTGGCACATATGCGCTATTGGGGAATTTTTTGACCAGCGCTTGCAAATATTTATGGTAGTTTTTTTGATGGGCATCTTTGCCTCGGAAGCCAGCGTAGAAAAGGACTTCATCTAGACGACTGTAACGAGGGTTGTTTTTGATGATCTCTTTGTAATAGGAAAAAGTTTTTTCGCCAGAAAAGGTTGGGACAGTGGGCTTGGTTTTAATTTTTTTACTTTGATAAAGGTCTAAGTTTTTTTGGTAACGTTCCATTTGTTTTAAATACACGGTACGTTCAATTTCCCAGTGAGCTTCGGCCAGGCGGTGTTGTGTTCCTGTGCGTTGGTTGAGGTTGTTTGTTGCTTTTAGTACGCGTTGCAAGGTTGCAATTTCTTCTTGAGCCTTTTGTATATAAGCTTGGTCCAGTTTGTATTCTGGAATTTCAAACGCATCAAAGGTGGTATTTTGGAATGTCCCTCTTTTAGATTCTTGTGAAAGTTGGGATATCTTTCCTGTATCAAATACATCCGATTGTGCATATACCTGGCTTGTAGACAGCGCTAATAGATAAAGAAAGAGTTGCTTTTTCATAAGATCCCTTTGCAAAAAAAAGAAACAATCGGCCACTTCCAAAGCATGGAAAAGTTATCCGGGGTAATCACTTTATCAACAAAAAAAATGATTTGCTTCCCCGAACGATTGTCATTTTGTATGTTTGGTAAAACCTTCATGAGCTATTTGTCATCATCTTTACAGCGTGTTGGTAGTTGATACAAATAGTACCCCACCTCATCAGCCCAGTATTCATTGCCTCGGACTTCCCACCAGATCATTGATTCTCTCAAACTGTCTGTAAACTCAGGTTGAATGAGTTCTTCTTTTTTGTATATAGGTGGTGCTAGGTTGAGTGTTCTCTTTTGAATGATTTTTCTGCTGGCCGTTAAAATTTCGTATTTTAACAAATCTTTTAAGGCCAAGTACTCTTCAATGATTTGACGTGTATTCAGCAGAGTTTTTCCTGCCATATAACTGGCTTTGTCTGAGAGAGATTTTTCGCGAATACGGATCAGGCGTGCGATCGCAATGGCGCGCTTATTTTGTAGGCTTTCGAGTACTTCTTGTTCTTTCTGTAAGCTTGTGATGTATTTATGCACATTGAGAAAATCTTTCTCAGATGCAGATAGCAAGAATAGATCCCTGAATTGATAAACTTTTTCACCTGCTTCATTGATTGTATCGGTTTTAAGAACCGGATAGTATTCGCGTGGTGATTGCGCTTTTTGGGCCATGGTGTCAATTTGGTTGGCAAGGCTGATAAAGTCACTTTCTACATTCGCCAAGGTATCAACGGCCCTGTCATAATGACACATTTCGATAAAAATAGCGGCTTTGAGCAAATATGACTTTGTAAAAATAATCTGCTGAATGTAGGGTGAGTGTAGAGAGTGCAATACAGATAAGGCTTCATTGAACTTATGTAATTTGAACAAAGCCCAGCTGGCTTCATACATCGCATTAGGGTAAAAATCGGTTTCACGGCCAATCTTTTTATAGTACAGAACTGATAGAGGGTAGTTGCGCTTTTCATAAAATATGCGACCTAATGCCAAATTTGAAATCGACTTGATTCGTTCTTCATCATAGTAATCAACAGGAGCTTTGTGATTAGATACTTTTTGA
>JAGRMV010000148.1 GCA_020441045.1 Deltaproteobacteria bacterium
CCATTTGTAGATGTTGTCTTGGTGCTGCTGGTTATTTTTATGGTTACAGCGCCGATGATGGTACAACAAGCACTAACTGTAGATTTACCAAATTCACAAACGGCAGACTCTCTTGAAAGTAGTACTCTTGCGATTGCCATTACTGCGCAGGGACAGTATTTACTCAATGGTAAGTTGGTCTTACTAGAAGATCTAAAAGTAAATGCGGCGCAGAGTTATGCCCAGGATCAAAATACGCAGGTGGTTTTTGCAGCGGACCTTGATTCTAGACATGAAGCTGTGATCAAAGCAATGGATGTGATTCGCCAAAGTGGTATTACGCGTTTTGCATTTCAGGTCATCAAACAGGATTGATATGCCGAATTTATGGATACAGTCTATTCTGATCCATTTAGTGTTGATGGGTATGTTTATAGTGTCGGTTGTGTTAAAAGATGAAGATAAACGTACATCAAAAGGTGAAAAATTATCTTTTGAAATCATAGAAATAGAAACCCCCGACCTCACCCCCATTCAATTAGAGCCTAAAGATGTAACGATCCAACAAAAAAAATCAGTGGCTGAAAAAAAGGTTGAGCCTGAACAAGCGGTCAAACCAGTATTTGGTATTTCTAAAGATACAGTTACAACAAATGACCCAAATGCAGTTGTTGTGAAAACGGGGAACACGATTGTTAAAGAAGTGGACAACGAAATACTTGAGAGTGATACAGCACTGCCGGTTCCAAAGCCAGCATATTTGGTATCACAAATGCCAGTATTACAAAAAGAAATCAAGCCCGAATATCCATCTGAGGCACGTGAAAAAAATATCGAAGGCAAGGTTGTATTGAATGTATTGATTGATGACCTTGGAAAGGTCAGAAATGTGAAAGTGATTGAGGATCCTGGTTTTGGCATGGCAGAAAAAGCCAAAGAAGCGATGTTTGGGTATGTATTCCAACCTGCGAAAATTTCAGGAAAACCAGTAGCTGTGGAGGTACGTTATGTGGTTACGTTTGAGTTGCTGTAGCATTTTATTTTTATCAACCTTTGCATTTGCAAAAGACGATGTGATGACGCCTGCAGAATATCTAGTTCAAGAAGTTTCGGATCAGCGTAGTGAAAAAAAATGCTCTGTTGCTATCAAGATCGTTGAAAAAGGGACGCGGGTGCCATTGATAGATGTGAGTGTTTTTTTATTACCTGATGGAGAACAAGCCGTAACGGGAGAAAACGCGATTGCTTTTTTTTCTGAACTTGCATGTACAGAGCATACATGGGTTGTCAATATCACCGGTTATAAAAGAGTTGATATCAAAAAACAGGTGAGTGCGGATGAAACTTTTACTGTGTATGTTGAAAAAATCGAAACAGCTGTTTTTGAAACCAAGGTTTCTGACAACCGCCTGCAGCGTGATGGTTCGAAGCGTGTTTTACAACAAGATGAATTTATCAAAGCCGTTGGGTCGCGTGGAGACCCCGTCATCGCATTAGAAAATATGCCTGGCTTTGATGGCTTTTCAGATCAAGGGGGTGGCGTTATATTACAAGGCGCGGATCCAGAAGATACTAGGCTATATGTCAATGGACATGAAGTGCCGTTGATTTTTCATAGCCTTGGATTTTCATCAATTTTTATTCCAGATGTAATTGATTCAGTTGATTTGCTTACTGCTGGTTTTGGTGCAGAGTATGGCCGCACAACAGCAGGAAATATCAACCTAACAACAGCCAGCGCAAAAAAAGATCGGCTTCATGCCATGGCATATGTCGATTTGCTCAATTCAGCTGCGGTCATTCAAGGTCCACTGGATGAGGAAAAAAAACATAGTTTTTGGTTGGGCGGACGCGCAAGTTATATCGGTCCCGTTTTTAATTTGGTGACTCAGGAAGATGATAATATTTCATTCAATCAGGTGCCGCAGTTTTATGATCTCGAAGGCTCTTATCAGTGGGAAATGAATGATCGCTGGACGTTTGATTTGCTCGGATTTGGTGCGAAGGACCAATTGAAGTTGCGTATCAAAGATAGTGAGGATCCTTTATTTAGAGGAGACGTTGCTTTTGCTACAAATTTTTTTCGCTTGATTCCACGCTTGCGCTATGATGATGGGGATCAAAACCGTTTTGAGATTTCAACTGCCCATGGCATCGATCATCTCGATCAAGCCTTTGGTGATTTCTTTTTTGATGCAACTTTATATGCACCAAGCCTGCGTAGTGAATTTGAGCATCGTTTTTCAGATCAGTTCGCTTGGATTGTGGGTATAGATACGATGTATACCCATTTTAAAGCGGACCTGCGCGTCCCATCAGGAACGTTCCCAAACTCTGAAGATCAGTCAGTTCCGCCAGGTTTGCGTGATATTATTGCCAAACAAATCGATGTAAAGTATTTGGATCTTGGGTTTTATACACGCATCAATGCACAAGATGCAAAAAAACGGTGGCTCCTTTCACCTAATTTGCGTTTTGATTATGCGCAGTTGACAGATCAAGCACATCTTTCACCACGGATCGAAATCACTCGCACCCTTTCCCCTGTATGGAAAGTCCGTGGGGCTACGGGACTGTATTACCAAACTCCTCAGGCACCCGAAGTAGAACAATCATTTGGTAATCCGGATCTAGAAGATGTTCGGTCGATCCATTATGCTTTGAGTGCAATGGTTGATACCCGCAAAAATAGCAACCATGGTTTCTGGGGAGATGTGACCGTGTTTTATAAGTCTTTAGATCATGTGGTCATTGACACCAATGATTATGTGACCCGCGATGGAGAACTTGTACCTGAACGTTATTCCAATGATGGTAAGGGCTATGCAGTTGGATCGCAGTGGGCAATGCAGTTTCATACCAACCGACTTACAGCAGGTCTGGCCTATACACTGCTATGGAGCCGGAGAAAAGAACCTGGTGTTGGTTATCAGGCGACAGACTTTGAGAGGCGACATAATTTTAATCTACGTGCTCGTTATCAGCTAGGTCGATGGGAGTTATCCTCTCGGTTGCGATTGATTTCAGGAGCACCAGATACGCCGATTGTAAACGCATACTATGATCTAGACAACGATGTTTATTATCCAGTTGAAGGAGAAAATAATAGCCAGCGGTTGCCCATATTTATGCAATGGGATGTGCGCGTAGATCGAAAATGGATTTACAACAAATGGATCCTGTCCTTGTATGTTGATATTCTTAATGTGACCAATCGTACCAATGGCAATCAATATGAGTATGAATTCGACTATTCGGATCGTACGATTCAAGGGGGGATTCCAATTTTGCCAACATTTGGTGTGAAAGGAGAATTCTAATGCAAAGACGTTTTTGTTATTTTATCATGTTGGCGTTGATCGGCTGTGATCAAGTCAGTATCGATTTTTTTGATTTAGGTGCATTTCGAGTCATGGCACTGGTAGTGGATCAGCCTGAGGTTGATGGGAGTGTTAATACTACTGTCACAATTACACCATGGATCTCAGATATACAGGCTGGAGGTCGGTCTGTTGCACTTGATATTTTGGCTTGTCCAGATCCCGGCATTGCACTTGGACAGGAGCCTACTTGTGATCAAAGTCTGGCAAGTACGCAGATTGTTTCGTACGCAGATTTCGATACCAGCGTATGGGCTGCGCAAAATTACACCGGCGCACTTCCTGCATTTAATGTAATGATACCTGCTGGTTTGTTGGTAGGCTTGTCTTCAATGCAACAATTCAATGGTATTGATTATATTGTATCGATTGTTTTTACCGTAGGTGAAGATGTGATCTCTGGTTTTAAGCGAATTAAAGTATCCTCCAATCCTGCGCCCAATCTGAATCCAAAAATGGAGCGTATTGATGTTAACGGGAGTGATACAGCAACTGCTGAAGACGGAGCAATGGTAACCTATCAAATTGTACCTGGATTTGAAGCCGAAGATTTTCAGCGGTTTGATCAGGATGGTGATCTTGTAGATGCGACCGAAGAATACATTGTGACCTGGTTTGTTTATAGCGGCACTTTATCACTTTCCCGATCGGAGCCAGAAGACAAGGCCGTTTTTCAAGATGATCAAGACAATAGTGATATCCCGATCATTGTAGGTGTTTTGCGTGACGGGCGAGGCGGGGCAGATGTGCTTGTGCGCTAAAGATTATTTGTATCTAAAAGTTTTAAATACGATTTTGTAAATCTAATATTGCAAATATTTTACGAAAGTTTGCAAGCCTGAAGGCTCGCGTAAGATTGTTTAAGATGCTATAAGTTTGTTGTCATGATGCGGATATTAAAAGATGCGGTAGACTCTGGTTTTAAAATGGTGATCAAAGGCAAGAGTGTAGGCAAATTGTCCCAAACATTAGAAAAACACCCGACCATACGTAATCAGTTGCTTCCCTACATTGGACTGGTTGCTGGGTTTACATTTGATATTTTAACCTTGGGACGTATCGATCAAACTTGGTCTTTGATTCAGCAAGGCGGTTTTTTGTTGATGGTTTTTATCGTGCTGTACTTGCATGAAAGACCGGCGTTGGCAGCTTCTTGGGGGAAATCGTTTGATGTGTTTTGGAAATACCATGAAAGTATACTGCAGTTTTTTATGGGCGGACTACTTAGCGCATATACCTTGTTTTATTTTAAGAGTGCATCGTCGTGGACGGTTTTAGGATTTGTCTTGTTTTTGTTGCTACTGATGTTTCTCAACGAAAAAAAAGGCTTACATGATTTGGGGTTTCCGATTCGTTATGCCATGGCCAGCCTTTGCGTCTGTTCATTTATGATTTATTTATTTCCAATTTTGTTTCATATTGTCGATGCGCGTATTTTTGCATTGTCGATTTTTGCTTCTATTTTGCTGTATTTTTTGTGGATGAAGCTGTTGATTCCCAAAGCCCATTGGAAAACGCCAAGCGCGCTTAAAAAAATAAGTGTAGGTGTGGCTGTGCCAATGGCGTTTGTGGTGTTGTATGGATGTAAAATCATCCCACCAGTACCATTGGCAGCCAAAAAAATGGGGGTTTATCATGATGTGAAAAGAGATGGTAAAGACTACGTGCTGTATTACAATCGACCGTGGTATTTGTTTTGGCAAAAAGGCGATCAACGTTTTTATGCAGCTGAAGGTGATAAGGTCTATTTTTTCGCCAGTGTATTTGCACCAACCTCTCTAAAGCATAAAATTTATGTGCATTGGCAAAAAAGAGTTCAAGAAGGATGGCAATCTTCAGATCGGATTCCGATTCAAATTGTCGGAGGT
>JAGRMV010000014.1 GCA_020441045.1 Deltaproteobacteria bacterium
CTTCGTCAATAAGAATAGAATCAACTTCATCAACAATCGCAAAATATAAATCTCGTTGCACATAGTCTTGCAAACGGTATTTCATATTATCGCGAAGATAATCAAAACCAAATTCATTATTCTGACCATAGGTGACGTCTGCTTGATAGGCCGCCTGTCTTTCTTCATCATTAAGATTGGCCACAACACAGCCTACGGATAATCCGAGAAAATTATACAATTTTCCCATCCACTCACTATCACGTTTGGCCAAGTAATCATTGACCGTCACAACATGAACGCCACGACCTAATAATGCATTAAGATACACGGGAAGCGTGGCAACTAGGGTTTTTCCCTCTCCGGTTCGCATCTCTGCAATTTTACCTTGATGCAGAACAATGCCTCCGATGAGCTGCACATCAAAATGGCGCATTCCCAAAACCCTTTTCGAAGCTTCTCGACAAACGGCAAAACTTTCAGGCAATAAATCATTAAGGATATCTGCTGCATCTATACCTTCAGACAACTTGGTTTGAATATGGTTTTTAAATTCTGTGGTTTTAGCTTGCAAGGCTTGATCAGAAAGCCGACTGATCTGAATTTCAAAAGCATTGATTTTATCAACCAGAGGTTGGTAGGTTTTGATCTGACGTTGGTTTTGTGTACCAAACAGTTTTGTGAGCCATTGCATGTTCTAAACTACTTACAAGAGACTACGATTAATTCAAGATGTATTTCACTGGATTGATCGCTACACCATTGAGCTTGACTTCATAGTGCAAGTGAGGACCCGTCGAACGACCTGTTTTGCCCACCAAAGAGATCGTCTGTCCACGCTTGATTCGCTGTCCGACCTTAACCAAGATTTTTGAGTTATGTCCATACAAACTGGAGTAACCATAACCATGAGAGATAACCAAGAACTTTCCATAGCCCGCATCATTGGCAACACGGGTGACAACACCATCTGCAGTAGAATGAACGGGGGTTCCAATCGGGGCATACAAATCAATACCGGCATGCATCTGCCGGTTTCCAGTAAACGGTGAGATGCGATAGCCAAAACCTGAAGTGTAGTAGCCATCAACTGGTTTGATCGAAGGTGTGGAAGCCAGAATAGAACGTTGATCTTTGAGCAATTCATACAATTCTTGTAGACTTTGCTCTTGCAATGATGCCCGTTTGGTAACGCGGCCAAGATCCAATTGCAAAGACTCGGTCGAACTATCACGCAGCAAAGGACTACGAGGAATATCACCACCGCCTAAGGCAAGGTTTTGGTTAATATAAAACTGATCCTCTTCTGAAATAGGACCGACATTAGCAGTAGGTTGTGTATCCAACTGCGTAATCACACGAAGTTTCTGTTCAAAGTTTTGTACACGTACCAAGGTCGAATCTGTGACACTTAACTTGTTTTTAATTTGGTTGAGTTGGCTTTCCAAAAAATGGTTTTGCAACGTTGCCTCTTCAAACTGATTTCGATGTTTAAAAAATTGGAATGCAAAAACCGTAGCCACCCCTGTAAACAGGAACATCGCAACAACACAGCCAACCACAGTCTTTATCGTTGTGTCAGAGATCATCCACTTTTTCACATTTGAACTGCGCTCTGGGACAATCATAAAAGTATAGAATCGATTGTTTTTAGCCAATGTACTCGTTTCCTTTTTTAACCTAAAGTTAGCAACCAAATGTTACGCAGGCTTTTGGCCTTCACTTTTACTTAAGTCAATCTGACTACGCCATATTGACCTATGCTACGTTTACAGCATTCAAAGCACACATACATTCGTCAACAACAATACTGTTGCATGCTTTGACCACTTTTAGCGTCAGAAGTCAATGAAATGATAAAGTTTTTTCAGACCTCCACCTGAGTCTCTATTTTACCCTAAGCAGAGACAACTTTCAAAAGAATAAGCGTAATATTATCATCGCCGCCACGATCGTTGGCAAGGTCAACGAGCTCTCTTGCAGCCTGCTCTACGTCGTATTGCGTTATAATATTTTGGATTTCAGGATCTTCGAGCATATTGGACAACCCGTCAGAGCATAAAAGATAGGCATCACCTTTTTCCAACTGCCAAACGATTGTATCGACTTCAACTTCTTCTTGTCCTCCAACAGAGCGGGTAATGATATTTTTAAGTTGGTGTGTTTTGGCTTCTTCCTCAGTAATCAAACCGCTTTTTAGCTGTTCATGAACCAACGAATGATCCTCAGTAATCTGAATAATGTTTCCTGCACGAACACAGTACGCTCTAGAATCCCCAACATGCGCAATATAGGCTTTATCATCTGCCACCAGCATGACAGTTGCTGTGGTTCCCATCCCTTTGAGCTCTGGTTCTTCATATGCACGACGAACAATCATGTTACCCGCACGATTGATTGCATCTTTTAAACGCTCTTGCGCGTCGCCTTGAATTTTTTTCTCATCGACGGTTTCAGGCGAAGGCGTATCTAAAATGTTTTCGCCAGGAATATGAGACTTTTCACGATCTTCGCCACGTATGATTTCTTCAACAGTTGAAACTGCAATTTTACTGGCAAACTCTCCGCCGGCATGGCCTCCCATGCCATCAGCGACGATATAAAGACCAAGTTTATCATTGACCAGATAGCTGTCTTCGTTTCTTTGGCGGCGTTGGCCAATATCAGTTATGCCACAGGATAAAATCTTCATAATAGTATCAACACCTTATAGCCGACCTTGCCCAGGAGTCAAAGCGTCTTTGTCTTTTTTTTCTAATAATTCGGTAGCAAATGCAAATGTTTTCTTGGTGAGCTCAATACCACCGATCATACGAGCCAATTCTGCTTTACGCTCTTCTGATGTAAGAAAAATAATTTTGGTGGTGGTTCGACCTTGTTTGGTTTCTTTCATAACCTTCGCATGTCGATCAGCATAGGCTGCAACTTGTGCTAAATGCGTAACATTGAGCACTTGCGCTTCTTGGGAAGCCAGTACATGCATACGCTGACCTATGCGTTCTGCAGTTTGCCCACCGACACCAGTGTCGACCTCATCAAATAAATAGGTTTTATCGAAACTGCCAGACTTTTGAATGGCAACACTTTTGATTGCAAGCATCACCCGTGAGATCTCTCCACCAGAAGCAATCGCAGTAAGTTCCAAAGAACCCTCTCCAACATTAGGTGCAAACATAAATACAATTTTTTCGGCCCCGAGCAGATGATATTTTTTATCACCGATCGTCAAACCTGAAGTATCTGCATCCCAATCTTGGCATTGAATGTCAATCTTAGCATCTTGCATGCCTAAATATTGAACCTCTGCCGTAATTGCTTTTGATAAGGTATTGGCATTTTTCTTACGTTTGGCAGTAAGTGTTTGTGCTTCTTTTTGCAAAAGCTCTTCCATTGCCGAAATCGTTTTTTCCAATTGCCACTGCACATCTGATTCTTCTGAAACCAAATCAAGTTTTGCTTTGATCTCATCCCTTTTCGCAACAGCTTGTTCAACTGAGCCATATTTTTTTTCGATTTTTTGTAAAAAAGAAATGCGGCTATTGAGCTCATCAGCTTCACTTTCGGACATGCCCATCGTAGCCCTTAGTTGTTGCGCCTGACTCGCCAACTCTTGTAATGTAACAGAAATATCGCTAATCTGCGTAATGTAAGGTTCAAAATCTGTATCCAGCTTGGCGAGTTTCTCTACACTTCGAAGCGTTTGTGAAATCTGAGGCATAACCCCATGATCGCCTGATATTTGCCGATAAATATTGCCAACCAGATCAGCAATTTCCTTTCCATTTTTGATCCTGCTATATTGATTTTGCAACTCTTCTAATTGCCCTATTTGTAATTGAGCTTTAGATAATTCCTGCCATTGAAACGTTAGAAAATCCTTCTCAGCCTGCGCTTTTTCTTTTTTTGTGAGCAAGGATTGTAGTTCCTGTTTTT
This sequence comes from Deltaproteobacteria bacterium, assembly GCA_020441045.1. Classification (GTDB taxonomy): domain Bacteria; phylum Bdellovibrionota_G; class JALEGL01; order JALEGL01; family JAGRMV01; genus JAGRMV01. The sequence continues at coordinate 3,913 of JAGRMV010000014.1, forward strand.
TAGAGCGAAGTTGAATGTACCTCTGCTGATAGACGGCTAACACATCTTGGTAGTCCCCCGCCTGATCTAACATTTCAATTTGCGCCAGTGGATCTGTAAGCTTTTGTTGCCCGTGTTGACTGGTGACATCCAACCAATATTGTGCAAACTTGGTGAGCGTTGCCACGGTTGAGACTTGTTGATTTAGAAGTACTTTGTTCTTTCCGTTGGAAGAAATAATACGTTTGATAATAACAGAAGTATCTTCAAACGTAATGCCACACTCTTCCAAAAATTGCCAGGCCTAAGAATCTCTAGACAGCTCTACGACACCTTCAACATAGGCTTGGGATTGCCCTTGGCGAACTGAATCTGAAGATGCTTTTTTTCCAGCCAATAAGGAAATGGCGCCAATCAAAATCGATTTTCCTGCACCAGTTTCACCAGTTAAAACATTAAATCCTCTTTGAAATTCTACTTGCGCATCCTCAACAATAGCTAGATGCGATATGGAAACATGCGTCAACACAATGTATTTCTACCGAATATTTTTTCAATTGTCGACAGCAATGTGCATTGGGCTATTTTGATCAAAATATTGCCTCTGACTTCCAGCATGGTAAGGTGCAACAATTTTTTATGCGCACAAATATCACCATACTTGGGGCCGGCAGTTGGGGAACTGCTATGGCGCAGTGCTTTGCACAAAATGGGCATGGCATCAAACTGTGGCACCGAAATCATAAGGTTGCGCATAAAATTCAGACAACACGTATCAACCACAAATATTTTCCTCAGCATCGATTACATGACAATATTGAAGTTGTATCAGACTGGCATCAGAGCATTGAACACGCTCAAATCATTATCCTAGCCATTCCAACTTCAAACCTATCCTATTTTCTACGTTACATTTTTTCTAACATCCATGATGACCAAGTTGTATTGAACGCATCCAAAGGTCTGGATCACCAACAACAACGGACCATTTCTCAATGGATTGAAAATCAGATTTCGACAGTAGTTATGCAAAAACATTATGGTGTTTTGTCTGGACCAAGTTTTGCGTCAGAAGTGATGGAACAAAAACCCACTGGCATCATGCTAGCATTGCATGATGCACAAAAAAGAGCCTCAATCAAAGCAGCACTTCACAGCTCACGTTTTCAAGTGTTTGAAACATCAGACATCAAAGGTGTAGAAATAGCTGGCGCACTTAAAAACACGATCGCCATTACAGTAGGAGCATCTGATGTACTGGCTTTTGGTTTAAATACCCGTGCGGCTCTTTTAACCAAAGGACAAGAAGAGATTTCTAAAATCGGTATGGCTTTGGGCGCTAGGCCAGAAACATTTTGGGGGCTAGCAGGCATGGGAGATTTGATTTTAACTTGCACGGGTGATTTATCACGCAATCGACGCGTCGGAAAAAAATTAGCAGAAGGGAAAACCATTCGCCAAATTTTAAAAGAACTCGGACAAATTGCTGAAGGAGTACGCACCACCAAAACAGCATTTTACCTAAGCCAAGAACTTAACGTGCAAACACCGATCTTGCGGGAAACCTATTATGCAATCTTCAAAGGCAAACCTTTACAACAAGCGGTTGAAACTATTTTACTCGAAATGAAATAATTTTCGTTTCTATCTTAAGGTGTGATCTTGACTTCAAGTTTACAGTTTGGACCCTCGCCTATTATATCGATATGGCCTTCAAGTTTTTGATTGCGTATATATCCTACAAATCCAGCATGCAGTACATCAGGCCCATATACTTTTGCAACCTGATCAAGTGCATAACCCGTCAAACCATAACCAATGCCGTTTTGTTTATGATCAACAATGACGATCCGCTTTGGAATGGTTTTATCTTGCTCCTGCAAAATAAAACCTACAACTTTACTGTATGTAGTAACACCTGCAATTGGTTTGACTGCAATTTGACCTATACATTTTTTATCAGGGAGTTGCTTATATACATTTCCAATTACTTCAGATGCTCTTTGAATATTTGAATGACTAAAAATAGATATATTTTTTTCGGCTGCCAACGCAGCGGTACCCATAATATCATCAATTCTATCAGCGGGACATACATGCTCAATCTGCCCGCGATCGTATATTCCCATTTCAAGTGCTAGTGCAGCCACCATTTGGTTGGAATTTTTCTGATCGGCATTTTTTACAAATGATATGATTGAAAACTGAAAATATAAAAAAGGCATTGCTAATAAAAACAATCCAGCCCACATATATTGTGCATGTTTTTCTAGATATCTCTCAAAACGCTGAATATTTAGCATGTACAAGAGGCACATGAGCAAAAGACTTGGCGTCATATAGCGAACCGTAAGCGCATGATCTAATCCAAAGCGCATACGTGCAAGAGAAGTCAATGCAATTGAACATGATACGAACAACAACATCACAAACAGTACGATTTTTTGTTGGTTTTCTTTTCTGTTTTTTATCACTGATATGCCAATGACAAATATGAAGACAAAAAGAAAAGCCCCAATCAAAAAAGCTAAACCCAAAGCTATTTTTTTTGAGAAATGTAAAATCGAAACATAATAAAACGGCCCACCTAAGGATAGCATAGTATGCTTTATAAACAGTAATGGCTTGGTCACAAGTTCATGTAAAAGACTGTGATTGGCCTGTATGGTCTCCTCAGCTATAAAATACAGGGCGAAACTCAATAACGTTAAACCCCCAAATATCAATTTGTGTTTTTTTTCTGCATCACGCAGACAGGACATAACAAACAATATCGGCAAACATAATAAGCCGTTGGCCATGGATGCAACTGACAGTAAAGCAACAATAATACTTCCCCAAAACCATACTTTTGACTTACGCCCCTTTTGCAACAAACTATTGTGATAGAGGTAGAATGCCAGTAACGCAAAAAAGTAAACCATAAAAAATTGACTTTGAAAGGCCCAAGTAAGATTTCGGTACTGCACCCATGAAAACATCAGCACCCCAACAACAAGCAAAGCATAGGTAAACCGAGGCTCACGCCATGTATATCGCCGAAACGATACAATCATATGCATCAAAAAACCAAACAAAGCCAAAAGCAAACAAACATTCACCACATTTAGGAACACAATACTTCCATTGAAAAACGTTAACTCAAACCAAAACAAAAGTTTTGGCAGTAAAATACGATGTTCATTGATTTGCTTCCACCAGGCAGAATAATCACCCTCAAGCACAGACAAGTAAAACTGCAAATAGGCGTCCCACATATCTTCGATGGGTACAGGTGTAAAATATCGCACACAACCATACAAAACAAGAAGCAGGTAAGCACCCAAGACCAAAACAAAAATCAGCGTAACCCAACTTGATGTATTTTTTTGTAAAGCGTTTACAATAATGTCATTTGATTTTTGCAAAGCGTACAATGAAGCCTACACGGAGAAGCCAGAAACACAAAACAAACTTTTGCATCAAATATTCGTTTCTTTTTCTGCAGGCTATTCCAATAAAAATAAATTAGAATCGAAGCCTTGTACCTCAAAAAAAACACCACGTGTTTTCAAAGCAAAAAGTGGAACCTAAAGTTTCCATTTTCCAATATTACTCAATGCTTCCGAGTATAAATCCTGACATGGACTACAAATAATTCGTTTTTTTTAAAAAAAACATTTAACACTGGTTTACGAATATGAGAAAATAAACGTAAGTGCCTGTAAATACAATTTAATACTCGCACCAAACAAACAGTTACGTAACAAAAAAAATGGCCTATTTTTTACATTCGCGATACGTTAGCATTCTTTTTGCAATTCTATATTTATGGGGTTGCGGCAATGAATATTCATTTACCAATGGTGCGCGCCTTCCTACAACATCACAAAACATTCAGATTTCACTACATTATCCAGAACACTATTTAGCCAACAACAATGGTATTATTATACGGGTAAGTAATGTCCTACCCAAACAAATGGTTCGGCTGTACACATCTGCGCGATGTGAATCGAGCTCAATGATCAACGAAAGAAATTCTTATCAAAACGAAGTTGTAGATTTTGATGTCACCTTGATTGAAGATGGAGCGTATAAATATTACACCCAAGTTGAAAATCAAAACGGAAGCATCTCAGACTGCCTAGGTCCAGCGTATTACTTGCTCGACCAAACACCACCAAAATTTGTTGACAACAGCTCATTTGGCAGTGCGATTCAGCTCTCGACCAATGAATCCGTCAACGATATATACATATACTCCGAGGGGTCCTGCAGTAGTCAAGTCGGACAGCTGGTTGCAAGCTCTAACGGCAGTGGCAATGATTATTTATACGCACCGACGCTGACGAGTAATGGCGTATATGCGTTTTGGGCACAAACAACCGATATCGCAATGAATCTTTCCGCATGCTTTGGCCCACTCTTGTATGTTTATACCAATGCGACCCCCTCTCTTAGCATCAGTGCTCCATCTTCGCTAGATATCAATACAGGTATTGTTTCGTATAGCGTTACCTACAGCAACACAACCAGTGTCAATCTAACAACTGGAGATATCACAGTCAATACAACTGGCACGCCCATTTACAGTGTGACGGTAAACAACGGTACAACAACTACACCAACCATTCAAATCAATATCACAGGTGGGAATGGAAGCATCGACAGCATTGATATTGCCGATGGCACAGCATCGAATATGTTTGATATCGCTTTTGGCGACAGTGAAAGTACACCTGTCAATATCGATAACATCGCGCCCACTACCACCATTGCAGCACCATCAACAACAAACATAGCAACGGGTAATGTTGACTACGGAGTAAATTTTATTGGGGCAGATACCATCAATGTTACGCCAGCAGATATCACGGTCAATACATCTGGCACTGTTAGTTACACAGTAAACATACTCAATCCGACAACAAGTAATCCAACGATACGACTTACCATTACAGGCGGGGATGGAACAATAGACAGTGTCGTTCTGGCGGCAGCAACTGCAAGTGATAATGCTGGCAATACTGATATAGGAAATAGCAATAGCACAACAGTGACCGTACAAAACAATATGCCTGTAGTCACATTCACCACAAGCACACAGACGTCTGGCATTGAAACAGGTACGATGATCATCACAGCAACTATTCCATCAGCTTATTTCTTTGATGTCACTGTTCCATTTACCATCAACGCTTCATCAACTGCGAATAATCCAAACGATTACACGATTAGCAGCAGTCCTCTCACAATTACTGCTGGTAATACCAGCGCGGATATTACCATCACAATTGCGACTGATACACTTCACGAAAACAACGAAACGATTATTATCGACATGGGTACCCCAACCAACGCTACACAAGGAGCAATCGTTACTCATACAGCAACGATCTCTGATGATGATACCGCGCCAGGCGTAACGCTGACGGTTGATAATACAAATATTGCAGAAGCTGCTGGTACCGCAACTTTTACCGCCTCACTTGATGCAGTCAGCGGTCTTGATGTCACTGTTAACCTTGTATTGACAGGAACAGCAACAAACAGTGGTACAGATTACACATTAACCACCACATCGATTGTCATTCCTGCAGGCTCTACAACCGGCTCCACAATTGTCACTGCAGTTCAAGATCTTCTGGATGAAAATGACGAAACTGTCATCATTGACATTGCCTCCGTTACCAATGGCATCGAAACCGGCTTGCAACAACAAACAACCAATATCATCGATGATGATGCAACACCAACGGTAACATTTTCCAGCAGTGGACAAACTTCTATTAATGAAACTGGAACTTTTACAGTCACCGCCGAGCTCAGTGCCATCAGTGGTCTTGACGTTACCGCCCCTTTTACTGTAACGGGCTCCGCAAACAATCCGGCCGATTATACAATTACAGCTTCACCTGTGACCATTGTCGCTGGGAACATAAGCGTGGATATCACGATTACACTAGTGGATGATACACTCGGCGAACCTTCTGAAACGGTGATACTGACTTTGGATCCCCCAACCAATGCCACCCTTGGCGCAACAACAGTCCACACACTCACCATCATCGATGACGATGATGTAGACATTGAAACGACCATGACCGGTCCAGCAACAGAAGACGAAGGTGGGACCATCTCCTACTTGATTACAGCTACCAACCATGGTCCTCAAAACGCAACCAATCTCACCATTAGTAACAGTTGCCCGACTGGAACAACTTTTTCATCTGCCACCGCAAGCGGTGCTACAAATTATGTTGCCCCCAATTGGACCATTGGCACTTTGGTCAATGCAAATAGCGAAACCCTTACCCTCTCCTGCACAGTAGATGCCGGACAAGGAGCAAGCATAATTACCAACACGATTATCAGTGGAGATATCGCAGTTGATCAAAACGAAACCAATACTGCCAATGACGGTTCTTCGCTTAGCACAACCATCAATAATGCAACTGACCTTACAACGAGTAAGACCGCCCCTGCAAGCGCAGATGAGGGGAGTGATATTGTTTATAGCATCGTTATAACCAATAATGGTCCAGCGCAAGCTCAAAACCTCAGCCTAACTGACAGCTGTCCTACTGGAACAACATTCAATGCTGGTGGTACTTCGGCTACCCAAGGTACTTACAGCGCTCCAACTTGGACAGTTGGCACACTTAATAGTGCTGCCAGTGCCACGCTCACACTTGCCTGCACAGTCAATGCTGGACAAAGTGGCAATACCATCACCAACACCATCGTCAGCGGCGATTTGTCGATGAACCAAACCGAAAGCAATACCGGCAACGATGGCTCTTCAGCAAGTACAATTGTTCAAGAGGATATTGATTTGTCTATGACAAAATCTGGCCCAACCACCGGGGAAGTTGGTGTTGATTTGATCTACACCATTACCATAACGAATCTTGGACCTATTGGCGCAACCAACGTGGCCGTCAATGATCCATGTCCAACCGGAACAACTCATAACGCGGCCGGCACTTCTGCAACATTGGGAAGTTACACCGCTCCAACCTGGAGCATTGGCGCTCTCAGCAATGGTGGCAACGCAGTACTCACTCTTTCCTGTACAGTCAATACAGGAGAAGAAAGCAATACCATCACCAATACGCTCACCGATACAGATCTCACACAAGATCAATATGACACCAACAATGGCAACGAATCTGCTTCGGTAAGTAGTTTGGTTGCCAGCTCAAGCGGAGGGGGATCTTATTCGGGAACGTCCTTCTGGGCGGTATTTCCAAGAAACTACAATGGCATTCTTCTACCGTGTTACAGCGGTGATTGTATTATTACCGTTCAAGGTGATCCTGGTGTTGATGTGACCATCGATGGTGCGACCACAACCATTGGTGCCTCCGGACAATTTACCCAAGTCATGTCTGCGCTTACAGATGTAGCACCTTACAATGGGGTATCCACAACCGCACCCTTTGCAATCACTGCAACTGCAGCAATTAGTGTATTTATGGGCAATGCATTGGATCAAACTTCAGCCGGCGGCAGCATGCTTATTCCCAATAACTCACTCGGTAAAGTCTACTACGCCTTAGGGTATGAAAACTCCGTCGTCAATAATAACCCCGTACGTGATATTCGCTCACAGATCCATGTTATCGCTACTGTTGATAACACAACCGTAAATATCGGAGGAAGCACACAACTACTCGATGAAGGAGAATCTTTTAGCGTTTCGCAAGTCAATACCATTGGTTTTCAATACGACAGCACCGGTGTTATGATCACGGCAGATCAACCTATCGTTGCTTATTCCGCAGAAACTTGTTTAGATACAGGTGGAGGCGCATGTGATATGGCTATGACACAGCTTCATCCAGCTGATTTATCAGCTGATACAGAATTTTTCTTTGGCGGGTTTGCGGTCCAATCTGAAGAATTTAAATGCGTTGCCACTGCCAACAGTGCTTCGGTTACAGTCAATGGGGTATTTGATAATATTTATAACCAAGGTGATGAAATCAATTTTACGCCCGATACTGTTTTGCACGTCCAATCTACACAGCCGCTGATGTGCGGTGTTTTTGCTATTGGTAGCGGCAATACTGACCCAGCCTTAGCGCAAGTTCCAGGTATCAATCGAGGTATGACCGGAGTTTCTTTCCCCGTTCCGACACCATTTCTTGCTGGAGATGTCGTAGTTATGATGCTTACTGCCGATACTGGAACCTTTCTCTATGACAGTGCAACCGTTGGTGGCTGGACCACGTTTTCTTCAGATCCTAGCTATTCTTATACCATTATCAGCCTTACCTCAGGCCCACATACCTTTGAAGCGAATTCAAAATTTGTCCCCATCATGTTAACACAGCCTAGAACCCATGCATCTTATGCTGCATCTATCGGAGGAATTTGGTAGTGAGAAGAATGATACTAACGTTTATTTGCTTGTTATTATGCACTACTTCGAGCTGGGCAGAAGATGATATTACACAAAATCAGACACTCGAAAGTAAAGTGCCAGATACTTTCTATCTGCACGCAAAAATAACAACCAGTGATCACTGCACACTATTTATTTTACTTAATCAACATCGACAACAGCTCTGGTTTGCAGATCTTGTCCATCCTCAACAAAAAAAACAAAATGACATCACCATTGAAGAACTAATTCAAAGACAAAAGAAACTCCAGCACAGTACCGGTTTGATCATCGACCTGCATGATATTTTTCCTTCGCTAAAAGAATTTCAATATATTGAAACCGCTTCGGATATAGAAGAACTGATCGTACATTTTATCAATGCAGATAATATTTCTGTGCAGAAAAAATTTTCACTACCATTAATGTACAGCATGTATACAAAAGGAAATTCTATTTTTAATCATCAAAATAAAGCAAGAGTTTGCATTGAAGAACATTAGCTTGGCTTATCTTTTTTTAAAAACAACTTCACACCCCATAAAAGATAATGCAATCCCATCAGCATCATACATATATAACCTAGTCGAAGATAACTGGTTATCATACGTTTAGGTCCCCAACCATGCTCTAGCATCAGACTATTCATATCACCATGATCGTCTCCACCCCAAAGCGAGCCCCAAGGGATGTCTGCTTGACCATGCGAGATATTCCACCACAATGTAAAAATATTTAAAAAAACCAGCGCGCCCACAAACAAAGCAACATAACGCAAATATTCCCAATGCGTCTCTTTGGGAAATGTATGATGATATGCCATCACCAACCAAGTACTGATCCAAAATTCCCCGCCAATCCCCAAATACGAAAACATAAAATCAAGCTTGTATTCTGAAAGCGCAAAACGAAAATACAATTGCACAAAGAACATACAAAAAAAAGTAAGCGTCAAAAAATGACATTTTTTTTGCCAACTTTTATACCCTAAAGCACCTAACAAAAAAGTAAAACATAGGGTAACATACCAACTTCGATGTGGGGCAAAATTGGTCCAACCCAAAAAAGGCGTTGCAGCTACTCCCCCCCACCATCCCGCAAAAGCGTGACCAAATTCATGTGTCCACATCGAAAGCGCCCACGACAACTTCCTAAAAATCATTTTGAACAGCGGTGCAACCCCAAATGCGAGTATAGGTAAAAACCAATCAAACCATTGCCTACGATCAGAAAGCGCATTTGACTGCTGCTGCATTTTTTCAAAAAGTTTATGATCAATCACTGTAGCGACATCATAACTGTACTTGGCAAAAATAATGCCGCAGGCATAACACTCGATAGCTCCCTGTTCTCGCTTTACACCACATTTGGGACAATCATTCATATATAAAAATATACTCGATTTTGGCAATCTACGCCAATGGGGCACCCAGTATAAAAAGCGTGGCAATCACACTTTGCTTACTTTCTGTTGTCGGACTGACCGTTGTTTTTTTTCATTCGATAGTACCCGTTTCAACACAAAGGCAATAGCGAGACCATATTTTGTCCCGCTACCCATCCACTGGTCCACGCATGCTGCAAATTAAACCCACCCGTTATCCCATCAACATCCATAATTTCTCCAGCAAAAAACAAGCCTGGGACACATTTGCTTTGCATGGTTTTCATATCGATTTCTCTAAGGTCAACCCCGCCACATTCAACAAACTCATCTTTGAATCTATTTTTTCCTTCGACTTGTAATACTGTTTTAGTCAAAGCAAATGCGAGGCGTGTTAATTTTTTTTTGGATATCTGTCCTATCGACAATGATGTTTGGATATTTTCAATATGCAAGATGCGTTGCCAAAATTTTTTGGTGACGCCTTCAACAATAAGATTACCGATATTGACATTTGGGTGACTTCGTTTCTTCTTATCAAGATACGCTTGGATTATTTCTGTTTTTTGGCCAACCCAATTGACTGTCAATATACCTTTATATTGATACTCCTGCATAACACGTGCAGCCCACGCTGAAATCTTTAATATTCCAGGTCCACTCACTCCCCAATGCGTAATCAATACAGGCGCCTGCTGCTTGAAGACTTCTTGATTTTTGTCACCAACACATAGAACTACTTGCGCATTTGGAAAACTGGTCCCTTGCATGTCATGTAACAACAGGTGCTCTATTTTAAAACTAAATAGCGAGGGTGCAAGTGGGGTAATGGTATGTCCCAACTGCTTCGCAATCTTATAACCGTCAGGACTGCTTCCTGTAGCTAACAGAACCTTATCAGCTTCTAACACTTGTCCTTTTCGATCTTGTATGACAAAAACATCGCTCTTCTTAACTACCGACATCGCTGCAAAACTCTTGTCCAATTGCACCCCCAGCAACTTTGCTTGCTTCATCAAACAATCAATGATCGTCTCTGAATCATCCGTGACAGGAAACATTCTGCCATCAGCTTCTACTTTTAATGAAACTCCAGCTTGCTTGAACCATTGGACCAAATCCGAAGCTTGGAACTGATGCATAGCAGATAAAACTTCTTTTTGGCCTCGTGGATAATTTGTGACAAAAGAGCGGATATTAAAATCGTGATGGGTCACGTTGCAGCGGCCGCCACCAGAGATACGTACTTTTTGTAGAAAACGTGTCGATCCTTCTAACAAGACAACTTTACCTGGCACTGGTCGGTTTTGCATTGTCTGGGCAGCATGAATGGCCGCAAAAAAACCAGCTGCTCCACCACCAATCACACAAAGCGTTTGTTTAGGCATATTTAATATAGACTACCCTGCAGACTTACCCAGCGGAAGCGATTCGCAGACTTTTCCATCTTTGTCACGATCTAAACCATATACATCCATATTTTTGCCTGCATCTTTGCACTTGTTATAGACTTCCATCGCCTCTACTTGCGTTTTAAAATCTGAACAGTTGTAATCAATTTCATCCTGACTACAAAACTCTACAATATTGATCAAATTGCCTTCTTCATTACGTTTAAGCTTTGCTTTTTTCAACGACCCAGTTTGAATCGCTGTCCCCAAGTCATAATCTGTATCCTTGGCCTCAAAACCAAGCCCAACCAATAAAGCGACAATCACACCACCTAGAATAACTTTTACTGTGGTATTTTTGATGAAAAAGATAAGGGTGATGGCAATGACCAACAAGGTTCCCATCGTCCATAAGCGAGCTTTTTTTGATTTTGGTAGCATGCAAAGCTATGTAGTGGACATAGCATCCAAAATCAAGCTTTCTTTCTATTTATAGATGCGATATAGAAATTGTCGTGTTTCGTTGGATTGCCATAGTATCAATACACCTTATTGCCTATCTTTGTTCACATGGCATTTTTCATATTGGACATAATAGCCATGATAGCCGCGATGTAAAAACTTCATGTGAAATCTGCCTTGCACTTGACCATACACCATTTTCCTTCCAAGCGACTGCAGTCAACTTGTCGACACAGATGCGCGTTGTTTATTGGATTGGACAGTATTTTGATGTTTTGATTTCAACGACCCCTTTGTTACAGACTTCCCGCGGTCCTCCACAATTTTTTGCACTCATTTAATTATAGCGTTTACGTAGCATTTGTTCTCTAATGTTTTCTATTTGGCTTCTTTTAGCATCCAGAAAACTTAGAAAATTTTGATGATTTTACGTTCACGCATTATCCATCAAGTTCATTATCTTTTATATCTATTAGGAGTATGCGATGAAAAAACAACTCTTTTTTTATGGCGTTGCAATCTATTGGTTTTTTTCCAATACTGCTCACGCACAAACCAGTAATAGCCTCCCAGCTGCCAATCCACAGAAATCAAACCCTGCCATTAGCCTTAACCTATTAACACTTGGGCGTATTGCAGAGCAAGGAGGCTCTGAAAATGCAGAACGTCCCAATGGGTTCTTATTCCAAGAAGCTGAGCTTCGTTTATCATCCAATATTGACACATACTTTCGAGGGGATGCAGTGCTTGCCATACATCAAGAAGATGGTGAGTTTGAACTTCACCCTGAAGAAATATTTGTTGAAACACTTTTTATTCCATCTGCAACACTCAAAGTAGGAAAATTTTACGCTCAGTTTGGTCGACATAATCACTTGCACACGCATCTGTTTCCATTTGTTGATCAACCTATAAGCAACAAGATCATCTTGGGAGAAGAAGCGCTTAACGAAATCGGCATCGCCCTTTCATATCTCGTACCTGTTTCCTGGTATATGGAAGTCATTGCCCAAGCTTTTTCTGCAACCAACGAGGTTGTTTTTAACAGCCCTTCAAACAATGATCTTGCTGCCATCGGTTATTTACGTAATCTATGGGAACTATCTCCAGCCTCTACAATTGAACTCGGTATAGGATACGGCACTGGTAAAAACAATAACACAGATACCAGTCAGATCTATATTGGTTCAATCACTTACAAATGGCGTCCCATAAAAAAAACCCTTTATAAAAGCTTTTTATGGACTGCTGAATATTTGGGTAGCTCCATTGGATCAGCTTCTGGACAGCAAACCATCGGCGGAATAACCTCTTGGTTTCAGTGGCAATTTGCACGAAGATTTTGGTTACAAGGTCGCGGTGAATATTTGGGACTCCCAGACGCGCAAATAGACTCCACCCAAAAGTACTCTGCACTTTTTGGTTTTGTCCCGACTGATTACAGTGCAATCCGCTTACAATACGATATCACGCAAGAGCCCACCACAAATCAAACGGTCCATGGCCTTACTTTGCAATTAAACGTCAGCTTGGGAACACATCCTGCACATCATTATTAGGAGATATATGTATATGAAAACGATTTTCCTCCCCATATTCACAGGGGCTATTTTATGGATGGCCCCTGTGAATGCTTTTTCTAAAACCATTGTTGTCACGACGACAACAACACTTGCCGGATTTGTTGAAGAAATTGGTGGGCAACATGTGAGTGTCGACTCTTTTACATTCGGTCCACAAGATCCACACTTTGTTGAAGCCAAGCCTTCTTTTATGCTCAAAGCACGCAAAGCGGATCTTTTGGTTGCTGTTGGTTTAAACCTTGAAATCGGTTGGCTCCCGAACATTATTGTTGGATCAAGAAATCCTCGCATCGCTTTTGGCAGCAAGGGCTATTTCGAAACCGGCCAACTGATTGAACCTATGCAAGTTCCAACCCAAAAAGTAGATCGTGCGATGGGTGATATACATGGTTTTGGCAACCCACACTTTATGCTAGATCCTACACGAGCCCAAAAAGTTGCGCGTGGCATCGCTAATAAATTAAGTGAACTCGATCCATTACACGCATCTTACTTTACAAAAAGGGCCGAGAAATTGATTCATTCTATTGATCTTCAAGTCCCACAATGGCAGCAACGCATTCAAAAAACAGGCATTACGCATATTGTAACTTATCATCAAACCCTGTTTTACTTTATCAACCGTTTTGGACTTACTCACGTTGCATCGATTGAACCTAAACCTGGCATTCCTCCCAGTGCAAAACATATTCATGGATTGATTAAAATCATTGCCGAGAAAAAACCCGTATGCATGATGATTGAAAGTTTTTTTGAAAGCAATTCAGCAGAAAAAATCCAAAACCAAACTGGAACCCACTTTGAAGTTGTTGCAACAGAAATCAATGCCACCCAAAATACAGCTTCATATATTAAACTGATTGAATCCTTAGTCACAGCCATCGAACGCTGTGCCAAAGACACATACCCTGAAAGGAAACTACAATGAATGATATTTTTATTTTTTTAAGTGCGCCATTTTTCATGTGTTTGATTTTGGTGGGGATGCATTGTTACTTGGGTATCCATGTATTGGCACGTGGCATTGTTTTCATCGATTTGGCGTTGGCACAGGTTGCTGCACTTGGCAGTATTTTGGCCTATGCCAATGGTTTTGAACATAATACCTTAGAAGATTATTTGATATCTCTAGGATGTACATTTGTAGCTGCAGCATTTTTAACTTTGGCCAATCAATATAAAAACAAAATATCCCAAGAAGCATTGATTGGTTTGGTCTATGCCATGACTTCTGCCGCGACCATCTTACTTCTGGATCAAATGAGTCATGGGTCAGAACATTTAAAATATAGCTTGGTGGGGCAACTTTTGTGGGTAGATTGGAACCAAGTATACAAAGTCATCGGGATTTATACTTTGGTTGCTAGTATGCACTATTACTGGCGTGGTCCCCTATTACAAAACTCGTATGGTAAAAATGAGAAATGGCAATGGGACTTTATATTTTATTTCCTATTTGGCATTGTCATTACGAGCTCTGTACATATTGCAGGTATTTTATTGGTTTTTGCCTTTCTCATCGTGCCGGCTGTTGTCAGTGCATTTTTCTTCCAGCGTATATACCAAAAACTTCTCTTTGGATGGGCGCTTGGATTTTTTCTTTGTACAATAGGCATGTTGCTCTCGTACTTTTTAGATAAACCTGCTGGTGCAGTCATTGTGATCACATTTACGATCGTCCCTATTTTACTGATCTTAGGTCTGGCAGTCAAAAGGCGCATCAGACCAACCTAATCTAATGTTGGTACGAAGACCACCCCGGTCTAATCCGTACTTTTGACCGTCCAGCATCTCCCCCCAATCAAACCTTACTGTAAATTTCTAAGAACTTCTTCCTCTCTTACTGAAACTGAATTTTCGTATGCATCTTTTGCAGGTTCCACAAACTTATCCATCTTTTCATGCACGGTTTGATGAACTTGACTTGTCATATCACTACTTCCTTCATCAAGCCCATCATAGTAAGTATCTCCAATTGTAGAAAAATTTGAATATCCAAAATACAATGCCACCAATATCAATGAGCTAAATATCAATCTGAGCATGCGTCACCTTTCTTCCCTTGTAAAAAACCAATCCCATTATATGACAAGTTTATATAAAGAGATGAAAAAGAAACAAATAACACAGCTGGCCAGAAAAAAAGTTTACGTTTTCTATAAAAAACTCGTTGCATAACACTGTAAAAGCGCTTTCTAGATACTTAAACTACCTCATTGCCAGAATGACGTGCAGCCAGGAGATCATTATTTGTACCAAACATATCCTGTAGTATTTTCCTATGACATGTGATAGTCCCCCTAAGCTTATGTTTGCTTTCATTCCACAGAAATACAAAGAGGTATTGCGTTTAGCCTGGCCTTTGATCATTGCCAATGCATTTTGGAATATTCAACTCACTGTTGACCGTATTTTTATTGGAGAATATTCCTCACTCGGCCTTGGCGCCGTCATTGCTGCAGGTATTGTATTTTGGGTACCGATGGCACTTTTACAACAGACTTCTGCTTACGTTTCGACATTTATTGCGCAATACAGCGGTTCAAAACAACCTGAAATGATCGGCACTGCTTTTTGGCAAGCGATTTGGATTGCATTGATCGGTGGAAGCTTGTTCTTGCTACTTTTATTTCCAACGCCATATTTATTTTCTATTTTTTCTCATTCTCAAGAAATGCAAGCACTGGAAGTCATTTATTTTAAAGCCATTTGCTGGTCTGCTCTACCCACAGCCATTGTCGCAGTTTGCAGCGGTTTTTTTACGGGCATTGAAAAAACAGCGACGATCATGAAAATCAATGCAGCCGGCATGATGGCCAATATCTTATTTGATTATGTACTTATTTTTGGGCATTGGGGATTTCCTGAACTCGGAGTAAAGGGTGCTGGATATGCTACCTCGTTAGCCGCGTTGGTCGCTATGATCTATGGTTTGATGGTCGTGATTCGAGCTGACCCAACAAATCTTTATAAAATCACTTCCTCTATCAAGCTCCATACAGATGTATTTCGTCGATTTTTGATCTACGGTGTTCCCAGTGGCTTACAGTGGTCTCTTGAAGCAACTGCGTTTACTGTTTTTGTCGTCTTTATCGGAAGACTGCCTAATGGAGATGCTAGTCTTACCGCTACCAGTATTGCCCTATCAATCATGCATTTATCTGTTTTACCTTCGATTGGTGTTGCGCAAGCCATTGGAGTACTTGTTGGTAAATCTCTTGGCCAAAGCGCTCCAGACAAAGCTGAAACTTTTTCATGGGCTGGGGTACGTATTGTTGCCATATACATGCTAACAATGGGCATTAGTTTTATACTCATTCCTGATTTTTATATCAACTGGTTTGCCCCCCGCGTTGGAACGGATGTATGGTTACAAGCACAGCACATTGCAGTTTTTCTGTTGATGTTTATGGCATTATTTACTTTGTTTGATTCCATGAACTTTGTACTTTCCTTTGCTCTCCGAGGTGCAGGTGATACCAAATTTATCTCTTGGGTGTCTTTGCTCGTTCCCTGGCCGCTGATGGTCATACCTACCTGGATGGTCTCAAAACATGCGCAAGGGATTTACTACGCCTGGGGATTTGCCAGTTTTTATATTATTGTGTTGGCATTTATCATCCTTTTTCGCTTCCGAGGCGGTAAGTGGAAAAAAATGCGCGTTATCGAAATGCAACAAACGCCCAGTGAGCTTGATCTCAATGCTACCGCAAGTAAAACAGATCTGCCTGACCCTGTACAATTTCAGCTTTGATATATTTTTGGATGCTATAATCCTTCTGAATGACTTTGATATCAAAAACTGGAACGCAGTATCCTTTTTCATCTCTTGCTGAGCGACTGCGAATCGTTTTCGCGCCAGCATCAATGCATTGCTTAGCGACAGTTTGGCAATATTTATAACTTTCCATATCGGGAGAACGCAATTGTTTTTGATCAAAATCGGGACAATCTTTAAGGTCGATCATATGACTTGTTTTAATATGTAATTTTGCAATGGCTAGATCAATATTGACCGCTTGTTGGTGCGATTCTTCTTTATAAAACCGACAGGTATGAAACATTTTTTCTTTTAAAGCAGTTTCCCTGCTCTCTGCGGTATACAACACGCTCCATTGCCCGTTACTGAAACGACTATGATTCCAATTTTCAGGTTTAAATTTGGCACTGATATCAGCTAGCACTTGTGCTGAACGCTCAAATACTCTTTTGGCTGGTGCTTCCGCTGAGCCATTTTGATAAAAAAACCCTTTGGCAACTTCCTGCTGCTCAGAATTCAATCCAATGTCATCAAGAAGATTCTGTGATGTCTTGATTGTGTTAAAACAACGAAACAGTGTTTTTGCGTAGCTTGTTTTAGGCAGTTCGGGCATGATCAAGGTACTTCCGAATGGCTGTGATCCCAAACAACCCATCTTCTAGCATAATATCAAGTGCGCAATGCTGGTTAAATACTTCTCGAACCTGTTTGACCCACTGATAAGCTAGTTTTTTATCGTGGGGGTAAAGAATACGCAAATTTTTATGGATATTGACCACTTCTATCATTCTTTGAATCTTATCGTCATCTACATCGATGGCTTTTTCCTTTCTTTTCATTGCATCTATAACCGATCGTTTTTTGGCATAATCCCAGCCTAAAAGCTTGGCTTTTTCTTGATTGGTCAAACTCCAGTTCTCAACAATACCAAAAAAAGCCCAGGTCAATATT
>JAGRMV010000149.1 GCA_020441045.1 Deltaproteobacteria bacterium
AGTTCTGTCTCGTTACATACTTCACTATGCTGATCAGCTTGACTCGGCGAAACACCAGAAAAAATTAAAAAAGCGATACATGAATAAAAACCAAATTTTTGCATAGTTCCCCCAAAACAAAAAATACTGTTAATTTGACTAGATAGAGTAGTTACATATCATACAAAACGCGAAGCGTCAATATGAATTAATTTCATCACCCCACCCAGAATAGGTAAAAATATGTATCTTACAAACACAAAAAAATCATACGACTGGTTATTGTTATATTTAGTATATCTTTAAATTACTGGGCAACGCTATCTGTCTCAAAGTTTTTTTCATACCGGATATCATTCCAATATCGGCCCTGCCAGTAGGTGATTTTTGCAAGGGTGGCGATATGTTGGTATCCGCATTTTTCGTAAAATCTTCTGGCGCGATGGTTGAATTCAAATGTGCCTAGTTCCATTCTCTTGGCGCCCAAGTCTTTTGCTATCTGTTCAATAAACGTTAGGGCTTGTTGGGCCACCCCTGTTCCCCAATAGGTAGGCTCACATATGGCCAAGCCCAACCAGGCGCTTTTGTGTTTTTTGCAATACAGCTGTGGGTGATTGATATCAACTGAGACCTCACCAATATACTTGTCCTTACAAGCGATCATATACATGCCACTGATCTCTTTTTCTGTTCCTTGATAGCGGGCAATGATTTCATCTTTGCTTCTGATGTGGATTGGCTCTGGCCCGAATCGAGGATAGCGCAAATGCAACAAGTCTTGGTTTGCATCCCACTGACAAAAAGATGCTAAATGCTTTCGGTTGGCTACATCAAATTTTTCAAAAGCAACTTGCATATCGTTTCAGATAAGGATCTTCACGTCCCCTGCCTCTACTTTGACTGGGTAGGTTTTCATCACAATCGAATCATCCCTGGTGCATTCGCCTGTCTTGAGATCAAACTTCCAAGAGTGGGCTGGACAGGTCACAATACAATCTTTGACATCTCCGTCGTCAATAGGTGCACCTTGATGATAACAGGCGTTTTCAATACCGTAATAGGCTTCTTCTAGCCAAAATACAGCAATATTCTTGCCTTTGATGGTAAACGCTTTGCCTTTTCCCTGGATCAGTTCATCTACATTTGCTATTTTTTCCCATTGTTTTGGCATTGCTACTCCGACAGGGGTTATATTACGTTAATGAAAAACTCGTTCCACAACCACAGGTTGCTTTTGCGTTCGGATTGTTGAAGCGAAAACCGCGCTGAGACATGGTTGTAAAATAATCAAGTTCTAACCCATCGAGCAACTTTAAACTTTTGGGATCGACAAAAACAAATGCGCCATTTTTCTCGTAGATCCAATCGCCTTCTTTTTTTTCTTCTTTCAGGTCTAGTTTATAAGAAAACCCCGCACATCCACCTCCGACGACAGACAGGCGCAGGCCAATGTTTACATTGTCTTGTTTTTTTTGAATATCAACAATAGCCGCTATGGCTGCATCCGTAACCGTAATCATATGTTCCTTGGCTTTGGCAAAAGTTCTTTGGCATCTTGTTCTAAGATATCATAGACTTCATCAATTTCTGATTGCAACTTTTGCACAACTTCTCGATCCGAAGCAAAACTCCTGACGTTGCCAAGCAAGCTCATTTGGTTTTTGACCTGTTTTTTTTGGGTATTGCGTTCCTTGCTAAGCTCGCGAAGTCGCTTGATGGCACCAGCAATGGTGTATTTTTCACCATAGAGCAAGGCTTTGATGTCTCTGATTTTTTGAATATCTTTTTTTTGATACAGCCGCTGATTGTTCTTGGTTTTGGTCAGTTTGAGATGAAATTCCGATTCCCAATAGCGCAAAACATACGGCTCTACATCCGTGATTTCAGCAACCTCACCAATTTTATAAAAAAACTTATCTGGAACAATCGGGTCCATAGATACCCACTATAATGAAAAAAACCGCCATAAGTCAAGCTAGGAAAACCTTAGCGAAGCTTCGCACCAACATTTGATGCCAGTGCCTTGGTGATTTGCTCGATCGCTTTGTCAACCTCTTTGTCTTTGAGCGTTTTCGAATCCGAACAAAAATCGAACCGGTATGCTAAACTTTTCATACCGACAGCCACCCCTTCACCTTGGTATGCATCAAAGACTTCAAAATCATGCAAAATCGGCATATTGATCGCGTCGATACAAGCCATCACTTGTTTATGGGTTATTTTTTCTTCGACAATGAATGCTAAATCTCTTTTGACATGAGGATAGATGGAATATGCCTGAAATGCTCTTTTTTGCGTGACCAAAGCAAAAAGTTTTTCCATTGTAATTTCTGCAAACAACACGTCTTCCTGCAAATCAAAGTTCACCAATAAGGTTGGGTGCAGCACGCCCATTCTCCCGACCGTTTCACCGTCCAAAATAATCTCAGCAGACTGCCCTGGATGAAAACACGCTGTCTCCGTCAACGCTTTATATTCAAAAGTCACAGAAAGCTGTGTAGCCATGTGCTCCACAATGCCTTTAAGGTCAAAATAGGTAAAACCAATTTCGCCCTGGAGCCAAGACTTCTCAAACTTCTTGCCCGATAGCAAAATACCACATCTTTCTTCTTCTGCGGGCGCGCCATTGCTTTGAAAATACACTTTGCCACATTCAAAAAACCGTCCAGCTGCAACCTGTCTAGCTTGGTTGGTCTTCCAGACATGGATTAAATTGGCAATCAGCGACGTTTTCATCAAACTTTGCTCTTGAATGATTGGATTTTCAATGGCAACAGGTCGCCCAGCCGCAAGCTCTTCAAAATATTGATAATCTGACTGTGATCCAAAACTATAGGTGTAAGCCTCTTGCAATCCTGCTCCAACCATCAACTGTCGAATATGTTGTCTAGCGGAAAACCGAGAACCAATCGATGGAGCCACATCCATAGGGGGTAAGGCTGAAGGTATATTTTGATACCCATAGACACGGGCAATCTCTTCGATGACGTCGATTTCACGGACAATTTCGGGTCTACGCGGAGGGACCATGACTTTCCAACCATCGTCGATTTTTTCCACCCCAAACCCTAATCGAATCAGATATTCATGCGCATTTTCAATAACAGTGCCCAGTGACTTGACCACTGCATCTTTCTTTACAATCACAATGTGCGGTTGCGAGGCCAATTTGCCTTTTGACTGCGTACCAATGACTTTTCCGCCTGCGCAGTCTTTGATCATCTCTGCTGCCATCAAACCATGGGTCAATACTGCAGATCCATCAATTTCACGTTCGAACCGTTTGGAAGACTCTGAAGTAATATTTAAGCGCTTTGAGGTATTACGTACAACTTGCGGATCAAACCATGCGCTCTCAAGCAAGATGTTTTTTGTTTCAGTTGTAACTGCTGTACCTAATCCCCCCATCACACCAGCGATGGCAATCGGGCCTGTCTCATCAGCAATGACCAGATCAGCATCTGTCAGTGTATATTCTACTTCATCCAGACAAAGTATTTTTTCATCTGCAACGGCCTTACGGACCACAATTTTACCGCTTACCTTGTCAGCATCAAATGCATGCAAAGGTTGACCACGTTCCATCAAGATATAATTGGTTACGTCAACTGCGTTGTGAATCGGACGCACACCGGTATTATGCAAGCGCATTTGTATCAGAAGAGGGCTTTCAGCGATGGTCACATCTTCTATCCGAGTCAAACTATAGTATGGACAGGCTTGGCCACCCTCAACCGTAAAATCAATATTTGTCGTATTTGGTGTTCCTTTAAAAGCAGTCGTAAGCATAGAAACACCCGTGGCTGCTGAAATTTCCATTGCAACCCCAAGCACGCTAAAGCAATCCCCTCGATTCGGGGTAAGATCTAAGACAAAAATGACATCGTCCAAAGCAAGGACTTCTTTGACATCAGCGCCAAGCTCAGATGTTTCAGGAAGAATCAAAATACCGTCGGAAGTATCTTTGAGTCCGAGCTCTTCTTCAGAACAAAGCATACCAGAGGACTCTACGCCTCTGATTTTTGATTTTTTAATTTTTAGCCCATTGGGGAGTTTAGCGCCAATCTTGGCAAGTGCAACTTTATCGCCTTGTTTGAAATTTTTTGCGCCACAGATCAAGTGATGTTTTTCGCTACCATCATCGATCACGCACACAGACAATTTGTCCGCATCGGGGTGTTTCTCAAATGATTCGACTTGCGCAACCACGACATGATCTAGTCCCTGTCCTAATGCAATGACTTCATCAATCTCGATACCTACCGAAAACAGTGCTTGGGTAATCTCTTCTGTCGTGAAATCCTTAGAAAAAAAACTATTAAGCCAATGTTTTGTAACACGCATTAAAACTGCTCCAAAAACTGCACATCATTTTCATAAAACAGTTTGATATCTTTGACACCATAATCAATCATAGCAATTCTTTCGATCCCCATACCAAACGCAAAACCTGAAACTTTTTCTGGATCATAAGGATTTTCTTTTTGATCTGGGTGTTTTTGCGCCCACACTTTGGCGATATTTTCAAATACGGCCGGATCAACCATGCCACACCCCAAAATCTCCATCCAATTCCCGGTTGGCCCCATGACATCAAGCTCAGCACTGGGTTCTGTAAATGGAAAAAAACTCGGGCGGAATCGGGTCTGGGCATCTTTACCAAACATCATGGCAACAAAAGCCTCAAGCGTACCTTTTAGATGTGCAAAAGTAATATGCGGTCCAACACATAGGCCCTCAATTTGATGAAAAACCGGAGAATGGGTTGCATCTGCATCATGCCGATAAACCCGTCCAGGCACAATCATCCGAATCGGAGGAGCTTGCTTTTCCATCATACGTACTTGCACAGGTGAAGTATGCGTACGCAGCACATGCTGGTCCGTGGTAAAAAACGTATCTTGCATGTCTCTGGCCGGATGATTATCCGGAAAATTAAGCGCGCCAAAGTTATAATAATCCGACTCGATATCCGGTCCTTCTTCAACTGAAAAACCCAAGGATGAAAAAATACGCACCAATTTGTGCTGAACTTGTGTCAAAGGGTGTGCTGTCCCAAATAAAATTTTTGCACCTGGTAGGGTAACATCAAGTTTTTCTTGGACAAGTCGCTGCGAGATTTCTTCATGCCGGATCTCTATTTTTTTGTCATCCAAGGCTTTTTCAAG
>JAGRMV010000150.1 GCA_020441045.1 Deltaproteobacteria bacterium
AGAACTCTGATGAAAATGTATTTCTTACAGGTTTTGCGGGAACCGGGAAAACATTCCTGATTCAAGAGTTTCTCAAGAGTAAAAATCAAAAAAAACATTATCCAGTGCTTGGCAGTACTGGGGTTTCTGCCTTGACTGTTAAAGGTAGAACCTTTCACAGTTTTTTTGGCCTTGGTATCATGCAAGGTAATCCCGAAGACGTGATCAAAAAAGCGGCGTCGAATCGAAATGTTCGATACCGGATCAAACATGCACAATGTCTCATCATTGATGAAATTTCCATGCTATCATCACATGCACTTGATATTGCTGATCAGGTGACACAGCGTGTACTGGAAGACTACCAACCGTGGGGTGGCCTGCGTGTCATTGTGGTCGGAGATTTTGCACAATTGCCTCCCATCTCGCAAAACTATCAGCGACCATGGGCTTTTTTGTCTGAAAGCTGGAGCCGCAGTGGTTTTGTTCCATTGGTATTGCAAGAACAAACCCGTTCAGAACATGCGTATTACAACGAGATCATCAACAAAGTCAGAGTCGGTCAGATTGATGAGGAAGTAGAAACCTTTTTTATGGAGCGCACGAGCATTCCATATGATTTTTCCGGAACCAGACTATTTTCAAAAAGAATGCAGGCTTGGCAGTATAATATGGAAAGGCTGATGAGGATACCGGCCGAAATGATTGAAATCAAGACCAGTTATCAAGGAGAACCTCATTATATTCAGGCTCTTCAGAAAAATGCGCCCATCCCAGAGGTGTTACATCTAAAAAAGGGTGCCAAAGTGATGGTCAGGGTCAATGATCCACTTTTGCGATACGTGAACGGAAGCATAGGTCGAGTGGCGGGCATTGTCGATGACAAGGTCGCTGTGGATATTCGCGGCCGTATCTATGAGTTTGAAAAAATCAGTTTTGCTTGGATGGATGGCAGCGGCAATATTGGCGCAACGGCGACGAACTTCCCTTTGCAACTTGCATGGGCCACCACCATTCATAAAGCGCAAGGGCTGACCTTGGATGAACTCTGTATCGATATGAAACAACTGTGGGAGCCAGGCCACGCCTATGTAGCACTGAGCCGTGTTCGAGACCCCAATGGCTTGTATATTCAAAACTGGACCAAAGAATCGATCAAAATCGATCCCATCGTAGAAAAATTCTACGCCATGAACTGTCCGTCTAATTTTATAGACAGTCTATCCATGATCCAAGAAGACTATGATATGTAAGAAAAAGATCTTATGTGATCGGCAATTTTTGTACTTTGATGCATAAAGATCATCAGGCATTATAACGTTATTGCCAGCGCTTGAAAACTAGCGTAAAACACGCTTCATTATGACGACGGAATTGCCGACATTTTCAAATGCAGCCCCTCAACAAAAGCCTAAAGTTACTGCCAATCCCTTGCTGACCAATTTGAGTGGGGTAAAATCCATTATTGCGATATCCAGCGGTAAAGGTGGCGTTGGAAAATCAACTGTTTCGAGTAACTTAGCGGTTAGTCTGGCGCAAAAAGGCTATGCTGTCGGGCTGATGGATGCCGATGTCTATGGACCTTCGATTGCGAAAATGATGGGGGGGCCTGATGCAGAAGTCGTGCAAAAAGACAATAAATTGATGCCAGCCGAAAAGCATGGCGTCAAGTGGATGTCCATGGCATTGCTCACGGATGAAGATACACCGGTGATTTGGCGTGGTCCGATGGCAACGCGTTTAGTGCAGCAGTTTCTAGGACAGGTTCAGTGGGGTGACTTGGATTTTCTTCTGATTGATTTGCCACCTGGAACCGGCGATGTGCAGTTGACGTTAACGCAAGCCGTTTCCTTAACTGGCGCGGTTGTGGTTAGTACGCCGCAAGAAGTGGCAGTAGATGTAGCTACACGCGGGATCAAAATGTTTGATGAAGTCCGTGTGCCGATCATGGGTATGATTGAAAATATGAGTGGTTTTATTTGTGGGAACTGTCAGCACGAGACCAATATTTTAACCCAAGGTCATTTAGAGAGCAAAGCCCATCAGCTCGGTATAGCTTATTGGGGAGGCATTCCTATGGATCCTGAGGTTGCTATCGCTGGCGATCAAGGTGTTCCCATTGCTCTGTCGAAAAGTCCTGTTGCAAAAAGATTTGCAGAGATTACAGACCTGTTGATCAAGACAGTTGCAGATGCGCAGTCTAAAGCAGCTGAAAATACTGATTCACCTACGCAGATTTCATCAGATGAAAAACATGTGCTATTGATGTGGAAAGACGAATCGGTCAGCGAGCTTGAATTCAAAAAATTGCGCTTTGCCTGCCCTTGCGCAAGCTGCGTAAACGAAGTCACAGGTGTACGCATGATTCAAGAAAGTGATATCAAAGACTCGATTGAGCCGACAGGATTTCGTCCTGTAGGAAAGTACGGATTACAGATCTCCTGGAATGACGGACACAATACTGGTATTTATACGTTCAATCAGCTCAAATCCTTATCATAAGGCAAAGAGCCATTTCGGTACATAGCGATTGGCTTGGTGAAGCTGCGCTTCTAGGTGCTTATAGTTTTGACAGTGCGTTTCGACCAGCTGCCAAAATGCTTTAGAGTGATTCATATGAATAAGGTGGCAGAGTTCATGAATGATCACATAATCAATCAATTCATCTGGAAGAAAAAGCAGTCGAATATTGAAATTGATGTTTTTAAGGTCAGAACAACTACCCCATAATGATTTTTGATTTTTAAAGCGTACTGCGCGGTATTGTAATCCCGTTGCTTGCGCGTAATGCTGGACTTTCGGAAATAAAAACCGCCTGGATTGATCGATAAAAAACTTACGCATTCCACTTTGTAGTTTTTTACGGTGATGAACAGGTCCATAAAAATGAATTTGTATTTGGTCTTGCTGATAAGAAACTGTTTTTTGTTTCTTGATCTCAAAAGTAAAATCAAATTTTTGTCTAGCTTGTGGAATAAAGGTGCTGCGGGGAATAAACAGCGGGGTATAATATTTGGTTTTTTGGGGAGGCTTACGTGATAAAAACGGGGTAAGCCTCTCAAAAATAAGTTCGAGTTGATTCAAAAGAGTAAAAGTTTATACGTCAAGCAACTCGATTTCAAAAATCAAAGTCGCGTTAGGTGGAATAACGCCACCAGCGCCACGTTCTCCATAGGCTAAGTGAGAAGGGATGGTAAGCTTTCGTTTGCCACCGACTTTCATTCCGACCAATCCTTGATCCCAGCCTTGAATCACAGAGCCTTGGCCCACGACAAACTCGAAAGGGGTACCACGATCTATCGATGAATCAAATTTGGTACCATTGGTCAGCCAGCCTGTATAGTGGACGGATACTTTTTGATGACCAGTAACTTCTGTACCAGTTCCTGTTTCAATATCTTCAATGATCAATTCACTCATCTTTTAAGTCTCCTTATGTATGTTATATTTGAAGTACTTTTTGTACTTTATTTAAAACTTCTTGTTCTGTGTGTGATATTGCAGCTCCAAGCCCGAGGAATGATCGACTTGCCTTGGCAACAGAGAGTGTTTTGTTTTTGATGTTAATACCAAAGCCTTTGGCATCATCAGGTTCCATATGCTCAAGCAGCGCCTGCATCCATTGTGTCCATAGTTCAAAAAGTTCTTCATCGGTGGGATGGTCAAGCCAAGATTGCATCAGTTCCATGGTCGCAGAGTTTTTTGTAATGCCAAAATCATGACATGCTTTGGCGATGGCTTCTTTTTCTTTGGCATCAAGTTTACCGTCTGCCCATGCTACATAGGCAATAGGAAATAACGTCAAAGATGTGATTTCGGCGGCAGTAATACCATGATCGAGAAGTCGGCCAAGCAAATCGGTATCAGTAATGCCAGTTTGATTTTGGAGCTCTTCTAAATCATGCTCTTTTTGCAACTTGTTTTTAAGGGCTTTGGCTTTTTCTTCAGATAGCTTACTGAAATAACGTGCCTCAAAAGCTTTTCCACGTTCTTTAAATGCATCTTTGGTCATTGTTATATCTCCTATGAGGTTGCTGGCACAGCATATCAAACCCGGAATATACGTAAACCTAAAAATTTTAGGTCTATTTTGATCTCTTTTATGACATTGCTGTGTAGCAATGGGCTTTTTTATCTTATCTGAAGCCATTTGACCGCCTTGAAGTTAAAAGACTACATATGATAGGATGCGATAATCTTACTCAAAAAAAATAATGTAGGGGTGTAAATGATCTGGAAGTATTTTAACTGTAAAAAACCTATTTGGCTTTTTGGATTTTTGATTTTTTGGGTTGTGGATGTCCATGCTTTAGAGTGCCAGGACTTGAAAAATAGACTCGATCACATTGGTATTCAACTACTCATTCATATTGAACTGGACAATAATTATGAGGTTGTAAAATGGCTGAGCGTTGATGCATTTGAAGCTGAGCACGCAGATTTGGCAAGTTATTGTGCGGATTTAAAGAGCGCATTGATTAGAATTTACAATTGGAATGCAAAACTGATTCTTGAAGGTGTTCCGCAAAATCAAGAGTATGCAATGCTTATTTCTGCAAGTGAAAGAAAAAAGACACTTACTTTTCGTACCATTCACTTACTCCCAACTAGCTCTAGTCACATATTGTATACGTCGTATTTCCCAATGCTGACGATCGATTTAAAACAAAGCAAAATATATCATCAAGAAAAAGCTCATACATACGCTTTTACGTTCTTACAAAGTAAAGATTTAAGCTCTCTTGCTTTAGACCAGCAGCTGCTTATGTTCTTTGCTCGTAGCCGCGCAGTTTTTTTTCATGAGACAGCATTTGATGAAAATACCCATAATCAAGGTTTTCATAAAGACTATAAACTTGCCAGGGCTATTTCAGAAGGAGACTGGTCCAACTATGTGACATCTAAAGAACGAAATGTTTTACAGTGGAAAGATACGCAGTGTTATGTGCAAGATCAAGATGTACAATATGGATTTCCTGATCCATCGGCAGCCAGGCATATCAGGGCAGATTTTTTGACCACGATGGGAGACTTTGCCCATTTGCTATCTCCCGATGAAATCGATCAAGAAAGCTTTACCGATAAAATCACCTTTATGCTGAATCATCCTATTGAAAAGTATAGAAATCGCTATAGACAAAGATTTAA
>JAGRMV010000151.1 GCA_020441045.1 Deltaproteobacteria bacterium
AACCAATGAAACAATGGAAATATTTTTTGACAAGAATGACGATAGTGTGAGTGCTGATGATCGTGAGCAACTCTTGAATATGGTAAGAACTGTTGAAGCTAGTACAGTGCATTTTCTACAAATTGAAGGGTATACAGATAAAGCCAGAGACCATATTGTTGATGGCTATAGCAAGGAATTGGAGCTTTCCGGAAAACGTGTGAACGCGGTTAAAAACATTATTATCAATGAGATGGGGATGAGAAATACCGGCTCGATTGTAGAAAAGAACTATGGATCTAGAGGTGCTATACAGGGGCAGAGCAATCGCAAAGTAATAATAAAGCTACGTCAGGTTTTACAGGTGCAGCAAGAAGAAAGTGGTTATAAGGATTGCCCATAGACAAATGTATGATTTTTTTTGATTTTTAAATGTAGTGTTCAAGTATTATTCATAAGGTCTTACGTCGTTATAGAATTATGTTGACGCGTCGGGTCTGTGGAGTGTAAGCTGCGTCCGTCTTAGAATATTACTTTATCTGGGGGAGAATCAAAATGATGATAAGACTTTTATTTATATGCTTTGGTTTATTATTTTTGACCCATGGCGCCTATGCGCAATCTGAGCTACCTCATGAGGTCATCCAATTTATTGATGGACTCGAAAAACCATATCTTATTCCGATTGATCGAGAGAAAATGCCAAAAAGAGCTGACAATATATCGGCCATGGCCTTTTTTGTCGGAAAGAATTTCTTGAAAGAAAATCCCAATCCCTTGTACTTAGAATTTATTAAGGAAGTAGCCACTGCCTTAACGGCGTATACGAACACAACGGTGACACCTGATAGTCTTTTAGGGCATTTGATTGTATACGGGATTTCGCCAGAAGAGGATCCTGCGGAAATGTATCAACCTGTCTGCGAAAAAGAATTAAAATTTTTATGGGAACAAATGGGCTTAAGTAAACAACCTAAAATTGCGGCGCTTCCTGTAAGAATGGATACATTTTATGATCAGTTGTTTAGTCAAGAAGGCAAGAAAGTCATTGAGGATGCATTTCAGTTATCGTTAACGCCCGAAAAAGACCGTCCTGGACTGTTTTGGCAACGATATTTTTCTTTTCAGTTCAGTCTTGAAAAAAAGGGAGAAGACGCGCCATCTTCCATTGTGATCATTCATCAGCTTATTGCTGAATCTCAGATTGATGTAAAAAAATGGACAGAAACTATGACCCGAATTTGTTACACTACTTTGGAATAGATCGCAGCAGAATTTCTATGAGGTAGGGATAAAACTTTGTGATGAAGCCAAATGCCAAAGTATTCGTTCTTTCTCTGGTATTTCACGATCGTGCAAAAGTTGTTCATGTTCGAGCTTCGGATAAAGCTCAGAATAGTCTTTGACAACCGATGGTCGAATGCGGCGCATAAGATGCCAGGGGCGAACCTGTTCAGGTCGTTGTAAACCAATGGCGCCAATAATTTCAGCCGCACTTTCAATGGTTTCTTGATGATAACGAAAAACGCGCTGACTTTTGTTCTGGATATCTAAACCCGCAACCAATGCCGGATTGTTGGTCGCAACGCCCGTAGGGCAGTGGTTTGAGTTACAGCGAAGGGCTTGAATACAACCAAGCGCGATCATCATCGCGCGGGCGCTATAGCAAAGATCTGCACCTAACCCTAGATGCTTGACGATATCAAAGCCCGATACAATTTTGCCACTGGAAATGATTTTGATTTTTTCTCGTAAGCCCGAACCACGTAAGGCATTGTCGACAAAAATCAACCCCTCAAATAGGGGAGATCCGATAGAATTAGAAAATTCTAGCGGCGCAGCACCTGTTCCACCTTCGCCACCATCAATGGCAATGTAGTCAGGGGTGATTTGTGTTTCGATCATCGCTTTACAGATGGCATAGAACTCAACCCTGCGACCGATACATAACTTAAAACCAACAGGCTTCCCGCCTGACAAATCACGTAGTTTGGCAATAAATTCTAAAAGGCCGATCGGTGTAGAAAAAGCAGTGTGTGCTGGTGGAGATAAGACGTCTTGTCCCATAGGTACATGTCGAATGCGGGCAATTTCTGCGGTGACTTTCGAGGCTGGAAGAATGCCTCCATGACCTGGTTTTGCACCCTGAGAAAGTTTAAGCTCGATCATTTTGATTTGTTCGTGTTGACTGTTGTCTTGATATCTCACCTGATCAAACGTCCCATCATGCGATCGGGCTCCGAAATAGCCCGTACCAATTTGCCAGATGAGATCACCTTGGTTTTTTAAATGGTGCTCAGAAACACCTCCTTCACCAGTATTATGGGCAAAATGACCAAGCTTGGCACCTTCATTGAGAGCTTTGATGGCACGATGTGAAAGTGCGCCATAACTCATGGCAGAAATATTGAGAATACTGGCATGGTAAGGATGTTTGGCTTGCTTGGTTCCGATCGTCACGCGCATACTTTTTAGGTCTACATGTTGTGGCTGTAATGAATGATTGACCCACTCGTGCCCGATGGCATAGACATCTTTTTGCGTACCAAAGGGGAGTGTATCAAGTTGTCCTTTGGCACGTTGGTAAATCAATGAACGCTGCTCGCGATTGAGTGGTTTACCATCGGTGTTGGACTCAATAAAATATTGATTGATTTCAGGGCGAATCATTTCAAATAGATATCGAAAGTGTCCAATCAGAGGAAAATTGCGTAAGATGGTACGTTTTTTTTGCGATACATCGTACAGTCCAAGCAGAATCAAAGGATACAAAGTAACCAAATAAAGCCCCCAGTGCCATTGCATGTACAAACAAATGAGGCTTAAGAAAACAATACAACTTGATAGAGTAAAAAATAATGCGCGCATAAGAGCCGTGAGTATAATAGAATATCAAAGGTAGGTGAACCTTTTACATTTTGGCTCTGGCAATGGCCTCAATGATACCTGTGCGGATGATCATCACTGCAATGGATGCTAACATCAAATTAGCAATTTTCGAAACACCTTCGGCGCCACCTTTGCCAATGATTCGAATCATATGTTTGGAATAATGAAAAAAGATGGCTGTGATGACCAAGTTAATGGCCAAAGACAAAAAAGTAACGGGTATGCCGACTTTGTCAATCAGGACAAACATCGTACTCATGGTTCCTGGTCCCATGACCAAAGGCATACCAAGTGGCACAACGCCAATAGAATCTGTATATTTTTCTTTTCGTTTCGAGATCGAAAAGACCAAATCGTGAATACTAAGAATAAGAAGAATCAGTCCCCCGGCAATTTTAAAATCCGCCAGTTGAATGCCCAAAAAAGCAAAGACTTCTTTGCCAAGAAAAAGAAAGCCGAGACCTATGATACTGGCAGTAACCATCGCTTTGATCAAGATGGCATTTTTAACTTTTTCATCAAGTTCATCTGTCATACTTATGTATACAGGGGCTAAGCCAACGGCATCAATCGCAACAAAAATAGGGATAAAAGCGGTCAGAAAAGAGGAAAAAAAATCGTTCATTGTAGCTTGCGTCCTTACAGTCATTTATACTGACACTGCTTCAGCAAGTAAAAATGCCACCTGCTTTTGGCGTCAAGTAAGCCTTTATCAAAAGTCAGAAGACTTATAGCATGATATAACTATATGGCGTAATTTTCCTTAATCTGTCTTGATTTGATCAAAGCAAATATATAGCTTGATGATGGCGTGCCGAAATTATGAAAAAATACGCTGGAAGATTTTTTTTATTAAACAGCGAATGCCATAAGCAATATATGGCAAAGAAAAAACGATCAGGATTGCAAGTATAGCGGTTTGCTTATAGGTAAAAGGCTGTGCTTCCATGATGCCAATGCCGACCAAAGGAGAAAAGAGAGTAACAATCGACGCATACGGATGTTTCTTAATAGAAAGATAGGCATTGGGGATCAAAAAAAGAATCAATACTGTACCAAATGCAAGTCCCCAAGTCATAGCCAAAGCCATCGGCTTTAAAAAGGGATCACTCCCTCCAATGCCGTATGCAACCGGAGCTAAACCGACGACAGTAGTGATAGAAGTAAGTAATACGGGACGTAGTCGTGTTTGACAGGCTTCGATTACACTTTGGATCATATCTTTGCCTTCATCTACCTTCTGATTGATAAAATCAATGAGCACGATGGAGTCATTGACCGATACACCTGACAATCCGACCATGCCCAGCATCGCTAGAAAACTAAACGGCATACCGTGAAATTTTAAAGCATAGATTGCAGAAAAAAGTGAAAATGGAATGGCCAACATGATCAAAAAAGGTTGTGACATTGAATTAAAGGTTGAGGCCAGCACAATATAAATCAAAAATATCGCGATGATAAAAGCTCTAAATAAACTATCCAAAGATTCTTGGGTATCTTCATATTCACCTCCAAAGCGAATCGAATATCCTGGATAAGCTTGCGTGATACCTGAAAGTTTCTCTTGCATGATCGAATTGACCGCCAATGAAGAGTTTTCATCTTCGATGATATCAGCAGTCACAGAAATGGTACGTTTGCCGTCAAAGTGTTTGATCGAATTGATGCCTCTGTTCTTGGTAATATCTATCGTCTTTTGAATCGGAATCATGCGTGATAGTGGATTTTGAATGTAAAGTTTATGGAAAATGTTTGCATCGGATCGACCCTTTTCATTCAGGCGGACAATGACATTGACATCTTCATCACCTTTACGAATCTCAGTGGCGATTTCCCCTTCAAAAGCGGTACGAACAACACGGGCAATGCGAGCTGAATTTAGATTGGCTTGTGCAACGACACGCTCTTTGGTGTTGATAACAATTTCATCTTTACCATATTCAAAATCATTGCGAACATCGGTGACGCCCTTGACTTCTCGCAAATGTTTCTCAACTTGTTGCGCAATTTCGTCTAAAGTCTCTAGCTCATCGCCACGCACACGAATCGCCACAGGTTTGCCTTGGGGAGGACCCGTGTTGATTTCATCAAGCCAGACTCTTTTAAAGCCCTGCACGTTTTTGATTTTGAGACGAATTTCGTCCATGATTTTGGCGGCGTCCCGCTCTCTAGCTTGCTCAGGGGTCAGGTAAACAGCAATTTGACCAACATGGGTGTTGCGGATTGCAAAGGGATCATTGGGTTCATTTTCCAT
>JAGRMV010000152.1 GCA_020441045.1 Deltaproteobacteria bacterium
TGGCGATTCTACGATTGGCGTTTCAGCGCATGGTGGATTTCCTGCGGGTAAAGATGGCGGTGGGGTGATTGCATCACGAGCTGCTGGATCAACTCTTAATGCTAGTACAAGCCCAGATGGGGGCAGTCCATTTGGGGGGCTCCTGCAAGGGGGCGGTCTTGGTTTGGGCTTTTTGAGTGGTCAGCTTAACTTAGGTGGCGTGAAAATTCCAGGTATTGGCGGATTGCTAGAGGCCGTTAAAAACAACAAAAATTTTAACGTGCTTTCATCCCCGAACATTTTAACCACAGATAACCAAGAAGCTGAGATTATCGTGGGTCAGACGATTTCGATTCCAACCACCTCACTTGACCAGACAGGTACACGTGTTGCGGGTGTGCAACGTGAACCAGCCAACCTTGAGTTGCGGGTAACACCGCAGATTAACGATGGTGATGAAGTGACATTGAAAGTGGAGCAGATCATTGATGAACCGCTGCGTGATAAGGATAACAATTTAAGTAAACGAAAAGCCAAGACCACCATCATTGCGCAAAATGGCCAAACGGTTGTCATTGGTGGTTTGATCAAGGATAAAGAAACTTCCGATGCTACCAAGGTACCTATTTTAGGAGACGTCCCTATTATTGGGTCGCTATTTAAACGTGACACCAAAACGGTAGAAAAAATCAACTTGATGGTGTTTTTAACCCCGACAATTTTAAGAGACTCGAAAGATATGAGTCGCATTTCGGTGAAGAAAAACAATCAGCGCCGCAAATTCAACAAGGAAAACAACGTGAAGGAAAGTCAGGGTTTATACGATTATGGATTCAATGAAACCTTGAATATGGCGCCTATACAAACTGAAGAAGTCAAACATGAACAACCCGCAAGAGAAGTACCGAAAAGGCATTTTGACTATATGAACGATGCCGACGATGCTGCAGTTGAAGCTTCATCAAGTTCATCTGACAGCTTACGCGGTCGGTATGCGAGCCCAGCCGATAGTAGTGGCGTGTTTGCCAATGCAAGAGAGCAAGATGAAGATGTAGAAAACATCGAAGTCAAAACGGCACCTGCCTCTGCCGATAATACCAATCCATTTGCCAATGTTAGACCGAATTAAAATTTCTTAAGAGTGAACTATAGGCATAGTGATATAAAAATTTGTAACATCATAAAAAAAAGCCGGACGTATGTCCGGCTTTTGTATTGAATCGATTGTTGGTGCGTTTAGATTTTAAAGCTTGCAGTTGCAGCGTAGCGAAGATTTCCTGCTTCACGTGTATTAACACCAATCTCTTCTTTGTAGATCGCTGCATCTAGAGAGAAGAAACGTAAGTCAATGGTCAACCCTGCCGTCAAATAGCCTTGCGATAGACCACCGCGTACGGCCAAAATGGCAGGTAGTTTAAATTCTGCTCCGATATGGAGCTTAGAAATCAGCGGACGTTCTTGATTGATGCCACGTAACTCAATCGCCCATGAGTTCTGAAATTTACCCAGCTTCGGATTCAGTGAAGCACCGAAGTTGAGCGTTTGGCCATTGCCTTGCGCTGGTGCAAAGTTCATGTCACCAACATCTTGCCAAGTCAGACCAAGCATAGGATCAAAACCTTCTACAAATTTGTTGTCAAAAAATCCGCTGAGTTTTGATTTTAGACCGACATCGACAGGGATTCTAAACTGGCGCTCATCATAAATGTTTTTGAACTGATCAAGGATGATCGGGTCACCATCTGCGTTCTCTGTTGTCACATCACTATAAGTGATCTGCTGGTCAGATTCATTCATCGCAAAACGTAAAGTTGGTTTGAAAGTCATCCCGACTTGCAAGCCCCCATCCCAAAATCCTTGCGCGAAAGCAACATACGTGGTGATGTTACCAATGGTACGCATGTCAAACTGAGGAAATGCTTGGTTACGAAAAGACATATCGAGCTGCTCGTCAAGGACAAGGCCTACGGCGAAGTTTTTCCGCGTATAGTTGATCAGCTCAACATTCAAACGAAAATATTGAAATTCACCGGTTCTGGCCTGAATAAACTGATTGAGTACACCAATGCGTTCATTATCTGAAGAAGCATCATCGATATCTTTTCCGAAATCAATGGCATCTGCAATCAAGCCGAATGCGTTGTCTCCAACCTCACCAGTAATGGTGAGAAATCTCAATTGTGATTTTTCTAAGTCATTGAGTCCGGCAGGGTTGTAGAAAGCGGCCGAATCATGTGTTCCTAGAATCGAGACACCAACATTGCCCATCCCTAAGTTGCGCACTTTGCGATTAAGGGAAGGAGAAGTCGATGGAATTGTAGAAGCAGCCAATGCTGCTGCTGGTATGAAGGTGGACACCAAAAGGGCGAATAGACTTTTTTTCATGTTTTTTCCTCTCATCATGGTTTAGTTCTCACTGGCTTCTGGATCATATGCGTCAAGCTTGGCTTGTTCACAAGTGGCGCAGCTACATGGGGGCGTGTAGCTAGAAAATGCATCTGCAACGACGGTACGCACTCCAACAGTTTCATCGGCAAATCCAGCATTTTCAAGGGTATCAAAGATACTAGTGGCTCGGGTCAAAAGGCGAAAGTCAGATGGAAACCCTGCGTTTTCAAGATCGCCCTGCACAAGGTCAAGATCGTTCCGAAAATCAGTCGCTTGCGTATCATTGATCTGATCGGCATCACATTCTGATTCGTCACCTGTATTGGCTTGCGAGATGGTCGCAATGGTTGAAAGCGTGATCATGCGGGCAATGGCAATCAGAGCATAGACGTCTTGGCTTGAGAACGAGTTGTTTTGGGTGATATTGTCATGATCAATATCCAATAACAGGTTGATACCTGACCGCACGTTTGCTACTTCGGTAAGGGTTGCCGGCGCGATACGGGCAAAAGTAGCAATACCAAGTCGGTCATTGCTTGATTTGGTACGAAGGAAACATGCAAGCAAACCTAAAATGCCTGTGTCATCAGCTTCGCATTGGGCTCTTTGACTATTGGCAGCTTGTCCAACATAAGCCGATGAAAGCAAAAATGTAGCTTCGAGGTTGCTGGGGTCATCGGCCACAATATCGGCCAACTTATCAATGGCTTCTTCATAAGAGCCCTTATCTAATAGAAAACGGGCTTCTTCGATGGCCTCTTGGGTATTGGAAGCACATGAAATATACATGGTTGACAATAAAAGTATCAGTATGGTCTTTTTGATCATGATCACTCTCTTGCTTTGGTTAAGGTTATGATTTGCTACATCGATGGCATGGATTCTACCCTAAAAAGGGTCGATCCCAAAAAATATTCTGGGTCTGTGATGTAAGATCGCACTTTTTTTATTCAAATTGTGGTTTTTAGCTCAAATGCATGCTTTTGCAGTATAGGGACCACACAGGCTACAAAGAAAATAGAGCCTGTACACAAAATGGTTTGGGCTGCGGTAGCTGACAGTGAAAGCAGCGCATCTTCCACATTTTCATAATCTAAGCTAACACCTGTATTTGTATGCCAGGATCTTGGATGATCAAATGCTGTCGTCTGTATTCGGTCAGTAAGCGAGGCCAATATATTTTGCATGGCTTTATGATTTTTGTCCGCTGAACAACCGAGTAAAACCGAAAAAGACGTATGCGGGTGATATTGGATAAGGGTATCCACCAAGGCCTGGATTCCTGCAGGGTTGTGGGCAACATCAAGAATGATTGTTTGTGATCCTTTTTGCCATGTTTCCATTCTGCCTAACACTCTGGTTGCAGCTAAAGCGCGCATCGACTTGCTAAGGTCGATTTTTTGCGATCGATATTGACCTAAGTATTGATAGGCCATTTCCATCGCCAATGATGCATTGCTGGTTTGGTGCTTTCCAGGCAATCCCAGTGGGCATGGCGGTAAAATGATGTCTTGATTGCAAAATGAAAAATGGTCAGACCGCCCCGTGTGGGTAAAGCTTTGTCCCTCTTGGCGGAAATCAATCCCTGTGGCGGCTGTTTCATCGACTGCCTTTTGCGCCAGTGGATCTTGGTTGGCAATGATATTGATGGCGCCGGTTTGACAGATGGCCAGTTTCTCTTTGGCGATTGCATAGGTATTTTCTCCCAGAAAACGCATATGATCCAGGTCGATCTTGGTCACAATGCTACCAATTCTTGCAACCGTGTTGGTGGTATCAAGGCGCCCCCCTAGACCAACCTCAAACAAGCAAACATCAGGTTGGGTGTAAGCAAAATGTACCCACGCCATGAAGGTGACAGCTTCAAAATAAGTGCAGGTAAGCTGCAAGGATTGCATGGTTTGCATGACAATCGCGCCTGCTTTTTCAAAATCTTGCGACATGATCTTCTTGCCATTGATTTGAACTCGTTCATAGACTTCTAAAAGGTGGGGTGAGGTAAACGTGCCCACGCGAAGACCATGCGCTTGTAGAAGCGAGGATAAAAAAGCAGTGGTTGATCCCTTGCCATTGGTGCCTGCAATGACAATGCTATGAGGTAGTGGGTGGTCTGGCGCAAGTGCGTAAGCCATGCTTTGACTTCGTGAGAAGTCGAAGTTCATGTTTGATTCTAGGTTGTGGTGAAGATATTCTAAAAAAGGTTGTTGCATCAAGTTGGCAATTTGAACTTTCCCATGTTGCGGTATTTATTGTAGCGTTTTTCTAACAGTTCACGCGTATGCACACCTTGCAATTCAAGGACTTTCTTTTTGATTTCACGTCGTACGCGCCCAAAGGTCTCTTTAGGGTCACGGTGAGCGCCACCTTTAGGCTCCTCAATGATTTGATCGGCAATACCCAGTTTGACAACTTCTGGCGCAATCAGTTTAAGACTTTTGGCAGCATCCTGCGCTTTTTCGGCACTTCTCCATAAGATGGCCGCGCATGACTCAGGTGAGATCACTGAATAAATCGAATATTCCAGCATCATCAGATGGTCGGCAACACCAATGGCAAGCGCACCACCAGAACCGCCCTCACCAATGACCACTGAAACAATGGGGGTTTCTAGTTCGGTCATAACCATGATATTTTTGGCAATGGCTTCAGCTTGGCCTCTTTCTTCTGCACCTACACCTGGATAGGCACCGGGGGTATCAATCAAAGTCACAATCGGAAGTTTAAAACGATCGGCAATGCGCATGATGCGCAG